>NZ_CAXSVO010000007.1:0-169852 GCF_964240875.1 Ruminococcus sp. 5_1_39BFAA
TCGACAGCAAAACCTTACATATCTATTTCTTATCAGAAAGATTCACTTTCCAAAGACACAAGATTTTTTACAGCCTCAATGGCTTCGCTGTAATAGAAGAGTGAGTAGTAATATTTCCTTGAATAGTTTGTTCCAGTTGATTACAAATACCAGTTGCAATACCTTTTCCTTGATAATCGGCATGAACAAACAGTCGGTCAAGATACCCCGTTTTGTCTATATCCCCAAAACCTACAATAACTTCATTTTCAATAGCAACTATGCTGTAATGTTCTTGAAGCGACTGGTTCCATTTTTCTAAATCCACTTGTCCTGTTGCCCATACATCCAATTGTTCTTTTGTATAATCTTTTGCATTCACTGTATGGACTGTATTATAAAACAATTCAGTTATTTCTTTGCAATCCGATGGTTGATAATCTCTAATAATCATTTTTAAGTTTCTCGCAAATTTCAAGTTGTAGGGCTGATACCATCCAACTCTTTTCATATTTTTTATATTTATAACACCATAAACAAGGTTCCTACCGTAATAAGAATTGATCCAATTGCTGATTTCCAAGTGAATTGTTCATGTAAAAATATGAAAGCAAGTATCAACGCGAGCACAACACTCATCTTATCTATAGGAACTACTTTCGATGCTTCACCTACTTGTAATGCTTTATAATAACAAAGCCAAGAGCCCCCTGTTGCAAGTCCTGATAAAATAATAAAAATCCAACTTTTCCTTGAAATATCAGTAATTCCAGAATATGTTCCCGAAACAAACACCATAATCCATGCCATTACAAGTACTACCATTGTTCTAATGGCTGTTGCTAATGTGGAATTAACACCCTCAATTCCTATTTTCGCTAAAATCGAGGTTAGTCCTTATGCTGTATCATAGTTGCTCCTAAATTATAAAAAGCCAACATTTTATATTGTGAATCGTAACGAGCTACACTTGTATAATACTTTTCAGCATGATTTAAATCTATATCAAGACAAAGCCATCCTAATGAACATAGAATTTCGGCAATCAATGTTTTATTTCCTAATTCAATAGCATGGTTTAAACAAGTTTTATATAGATCGTATACCGAAAAAACATTATTTTGATACGCATATAGATTGGCATTAGCCTTCAAATTTCGTATAAATATCCATTCTTCATTATCAAGGATCGCCGACAGCTTCATCATAGACATATCCGCAAACATCGCAAATATATTTCATTTTACATTTTCCTTTCATTTATTCATTCCGCAGGGAGTGGATATTTTTCTGGAACCCGAATATTAGCTACATGATAAAATTTATGTTTTTCTACCATATGCTTCTTCATACGACTCAAATTGTAACGATAACAATCTGCTATGCCATCCGCAAAGGAATCTGCATTACCTTCCCTTAACCGTTGAAGCGCAAGAATAACTTGCTTGTTGAGATGTGAAAGTGTATGTTTCTTGGAAGGATAATAAGCAAAATGGTGCCCCCATTCAAGAAGATGATTGGTTTCAGACAATATAACATATAAAGGTTCTAACGTGGTATTTCTCATTATGGCTTTCAAAATATCCGACAAATAAATAGAGTCAGAAGAAGTAAATCTATCTGCCAACTCGTCCAGTTCTTCTTTAGTAAACTGTGGAGCAGCAGCTAAAGCGGCAGGACGAATAATTAGTACCATTAACTGCAAAGCGTGAAGGTAACGTAGTGCTTTTTCTACATATCCGGAATTAAGAGCCAGCTGATGAAGTTTCGTATCATCCGGTTCTATCACTATAGTACCTTTACCATTTAATGTCTTTACGAAACCTCTTTGCTCGAGTTCTGATAATGCCTTTCGGACAGTCGATATAGAGACCTCATACTGGTTGGCCAGCTGTTTTTCGTATGGAAGAAACATTCCAACAGAATACTCTCCAAGATCGATTTTTAGGTTCAAGTCATCAACAATTTTTGAGTAACAATAATCCTGACCACGCATGGGATTCCATGAAAATCTCAAACCAGTTTGTGAATGACATTTTGGGGTGACCTCTGACAGATAATTTAAGGTGTTTTCGATGAATTCCGTAAGTTTCTGATACATATTTGAGAGCAGTTTGTACTTTATGTATGGATCATCGCCTTTTAAGACATCTGGAATGACATTGGCTACAGATACCGCTTCCTGTGAAAAATGCTTAGAGAAGTAAGTACACTCCTCTGTAAAGAATGTAAGTTTATTATAAAGGCCAAACGTAGAGTAGAGTTCGCTGAATAGGGAATTACCGCCTATTCTTAATATCTCATATCCTAATTTAGAGGGAGGACGCCATCCACCAGCAGTATATCCTAAACGCAATGCTTTCATAGCCTGCTTATAGTGGGGCATTATCTCCACATCACATCCCTGTAAGGAAAAAACCAAAAGTGAAGGCAGTATTAGGGCAAAAGTTTGATATACCTGTAAAATACAATCCTTTTGTTTTAGAATCTCAAAAACAGTGCTTGATGAATTACAGGTATCTTTTGTTGAAATAACAATCGGCGCAAGGCGAGGCTGAATATCAACCAGTCCTTCCGCCCTCAATGCTTCGAAAACACGGTTAATCGTATATCTGCTAACATGGAATTGTTCGCAATACATCCTTGAAGATGGCAAGGCATTTCCATGAGGTATCTGTCCATCTAAAATACACTGCTTAATTTCATTATATACAAATTCAAATTTGGTCTCTTGTGGTTTCATAACTTGCCTCCTATCTGCTTGATTATATCATGGTGAACCTATTTTGTCAGTATAAAAAACGCTTACCTATTTGCACACCTTACCAATATGGACATTGCCAGTATGTTAGGATAACAATTATAATAAAAATGCAAAATTATTAGGAAAGAGCTTAAGTATCATGGATAAACAAAAAATTTTAATTGTGGACGATTCAGAGATGAATCGAGCTCTATTGGTGGATATTTTGGAAGGGCACTATGATGTGGTAGAGGCTGAGAATGGTGTGGAAGCAATTTCTCTCCTTTCAAAGCAAAGAGCAGATTTCTCCCTTTTGCTTCTGGACATTATGATGCCTGAAATGGACGGATTTGAAGTATTAGCTTACATAAACAAATACCATTGGAATGACACCTTCGCTGTTATTATGATTTCTGCTGATGACACTCCTGCTAATATAAAGAGGGCCTATGATTTAGGGGCTTTTGACTATATCAGCCGACCTTTTGATTCAACCATTGTCCAGCGTCGAATTTCTAATACGATGTTTTTATACGCAAGGCAGCAGCGCCTTGAAAAAATTATTGCAGAACAATTTCACGAGCAGGAAAAGAATAGTAAGCTGATGATCTCAATTCTGTCTCATATTGTGGAATTCCGTAATGGAGAGAGCGGCCTACATATCCTGCATGTAAATACAATTACAAAATATTTGCTGAAGCAGTTGGTTCAGCTGACAGATCAATATCCTTTGTCTAAAGCAGATATTTCTTTGATCAGCACTGCTTCTGCGCTGCACGATATTGGGAAAATCTCAATTTCAGATGCAATATTAAATAAACCCAGCCGACTTACGGCAGAGGAATTTGAAGTGATAAAAACGCACTCAGTGATCGGTGCTAACATGCTATTAGACCTGTCCATAGAGCAGCGCGAAAATCCGCTTATTAAAGTGGCTTCTGAGATCTGCCGATGGCACCACGAAAGGTATGATGGCAATGGTTATCCGGACGGATTAAAGGGAGAAGAAATTCCCATTGCCGCTCAGGTAGTTGCGCTGGCCGATGTATATGATGCCTTGACCAGTGAGCGCTGCTATAAGAAAGCTTATTCACATGGAGAAGCTTTGAAAATGATTTTAGAAGGACAATGTGGTGCATTTAATCCTACACTTTTACTGTGTCTACAAGAAATTGCTGAGACACTTGAAAGTGAGTTTATGGATACCTCTTCTGAACAGGAGACGAAAAGCATTCAAGATATAAGAAATGAAGTAGATTACGACAGGTTGTTTTCCTATGAAAAACACACCGTCTTGTCTCACAAACAGGAGCAACTGCAATTATTATATATTGATTTCTTAACCAGTGTTTACAATCGCCGCTATTATGACGAGCATTTTCAAGGCGCAGATTATATTCAGGCAATGGTCGTAATAGATGTAGATAATTTTAAGCACATCAATGATAATTATGGCCACGATGTTGGCGATATTGTATTGCAGAGCATTGCACAAACCGTTTTATCATGTGTGCGAAAAACAGATGTAGTTATCCGTTATGGCGGCGATGAATTTGTAATCATCTTTTTCAGTATACCCCAAGAGATATTTGAGAAAAAACTGGAGAGGATCAGGCATTCTGTTGATAGTCTGATAATTGATGGACATCCCGAACTACATATGTCTGTAAGCATAGGTGGGGCATATGGAAGCGGAACCGCAAAAAAACTGTTCAAAGTAGCAGACAATATGATGTATCAATCAAAAAAACAAAAAAATCAGGTGACCCTTTGTCTTCTAAACGAAATGTTGGGCAGCGCAGACAGCATTTAAAGGGAGGAATTGTAATTATGAATCTAAAAGATTGTTATATAAAATTTGGCGGCGATTTTGATGAAGTGCTGGGTAGACTGCGTCGTGAGCAAAGCGTTCAGAAATTTATGTATAAGTTCCTGGACGATAAAAGCTTTCATTTGTTTGAAGCGTCTATGGAGAATAAGGACTATGAAGAGGCTCTAAGAGCCGTTCATACACTCAAAGGAATTTGTCAAAATCTTTCATTTACCAGATTGTTTGAAAGTAGTAGTTTGGTAACTAACGCATTAAAAGGAAACGATTGGAGTAAGGCTGTCGATATGATTCCGAAATTATCAAAGGATTACTATGAAACCATCAATGTTATTAAAGATTTTAAGAATTCCAGGGAGGAATAACATCAATGAGAAATAGTAAAACCAAGGATTCTACAACACGTTTTCTAATATACAGTTTCATTGGGCTTTTAATTTTTAGTATTATTGTGTTTAGTCTGCTCGGAATCTATATGAGTCGAAAGAGTGAAAAGGCCGTTTACGAAATTGGTCAAATTTATATGTCTGGAATGAATGAACAAATGTCCAGACACTTTGAAACTGTTATTAAGTTGCGTTTTGATCAGGTCAGCGGCATTGTTTCTGTTGTCTCAGCAGATAATAACAATAAAGAAAAGTTATATGAGGAACTTGTTTACAGGGCACAGGTCAGGAACTTTGACTATTTAGCACTTTGTTCTGCTGATGGAAATTTTCAGACTCTTTATGGACAATCAGTACAGCCACTGAACCCAGAGCCCTTTGTAGAAGCATTAGTACGAGGAGAACAAAGAGTCGCTGTAGGCATTGATTCTGCCGGCAATGAAGTGGCATTGTTTGGCGCTGACGCTACGACTTACCCTATGCAGGATGGCAGTATGAGCACTGGACTGGTAGCAGCCGTCCCACTGGAGTACATCGGCGATTTCCTTTCTTTAGAGGATGAAGAGCAGCTGATGTATTACCATATTATCAGGCCGGACGGTAGTTTTGTAATACAGAACCCCAACACGGAGTTGGGGGATTTCTTTAAACAACTACAAAAGCAGCTTGATTCTACAGCAAATGAGTTATCTGAAGAAAGTTCAATTAAAGAATTTGGTGCTGCACTAAAAAAACGTGAAGAATATGTTGCAACGGTTGACGTAAATGGTGAAGAGCATCAGATATACGGTATACCATTACCTTATTCTGAGTGGTATTTGGTATCGGTAATGCCTTATAGTATATTGGACGATATCATAAATAATCTGAGCACCCAGCGTATGTTTATGACATTGTTATCTTGTGCTTCTATTTTGATCATTCTTACATTAATTTTTCTTCGGTATTTCTCCATAACCCGTTCTCAGGTGCATGAATTGGAGAAGGCCCGGCAGATAGCTCTTGAAGCAAGCACAGCCAAAAGCAAATTTTTAGCAAATATGAGCCATGATATTCGTACACCCATGAATGCAATTGTCGGCATGACCGCGATTGCCACAGCCCACATAGATGACCAGAAACAGGTACAGAATTGCCTTAGAAAAATTACATTATCAAGTAAACATCTATTAGGGCTGATCAACGATGTTTTGGATATGTCTAAAATTGAAAGTGGGAAATTAACTTTAACAACAGAACAAATTTCATTAAAGGAAGTTGTTGAAGGAATTGTTAATATTATGCAGCCACAGGTTAAGGCAAAAAGGCAAACCTTTGACATACATGTGGAAAATATCTTAACAGAAAATGTGTGGTGCGATGGTGTACGCTTGAATCAGGTTTTGCTAAATCTTTTATCGAATTCAACGAAGTATACACCGGAGGGGGGTTCGATACAACTATCCCTCTCTGAAGAAAAATCTCCGAAAGGAGAAAACTATATCCGAATCCATATCAAGGTCAAGGATAATGGAATTGGTATGTCGCCAGATTTTCTGAAAAGAATATATGAACCCTATAGCCGTGCTGATGGAGTCAGGGTTAGTAAAACGCAAGGCACTGGTTTGGGAATGGCGATTACAAAGTACATTGTGGAGGCAATGGAAGGATCCCTTAATATAACAAGTGAACTTGATAAAGGTACCGAGGTTTCTCTTACATTTGATTTTGAAAAAGCGGTTGCACTGGAAATGGATATGGTTCTTCCTTCCTGGAATATGTTGGTAGTTGATGATGATGAATTACTCTGCAGGACAGCGATAGACACGCTGAAAACCATCGGCATCAATGCCGACTGGGTATTGAGTGGAGAAAAGGCGATAGAACTGGTTACCCAACACCACCAAAAGAGAGATGATTATCA
Organism: Ruminococcus sp. 5_1_39BFAA; assembly: GCF_964240875.1. Taxonomy (NCBI): domain Bacteria; kingdom Bacillati; phylum Bacillota; class Clostridia; order Eubacteriales; family Oscillospiraceae; genus Ruminococcus; species Ruminococcus sp. 5_1_39BFAA. Next base: position 6,840 of record NZ_CAXSVO010000007.1, read on the forward strand.
AATCATTCTATTGGATTGGAAACTACCTGGTATGAATGGGATTCAAGTTGCAAAAGAAATCCGGCGTAATTTGGGAGATGAAGTGCCGATTTTGCTGATTTCTGCATATGACTGGAGTGAATTTGAAGCGGAAGCTCGTGAAGCAGGTATTAGTGGTTTTATTTCCAAACCCCTTTTTAAATCCACTCTGTATCATGCTTTGCGTCAGTATATGGGCGCTGAAACAGAAAATGATCAGACATTGAACCACAATATCGATCTATCCGGACGTCGTATTCTGCTTGCTGAGGATAATGAACTAAACTGGGAAGTCGCTAAAGAATTACTTTCCGATTTAGGCGTGGAACTGGATTGGGCAGAAGATGGCCAGATCTGTCTGGACAAGTTCCAAAGATCACCAGAGGGATATTACGATGCCATTCTTATGGATATACGGATGCCGCATATGACAGGGTATGAGGCCACAAAAGCTATCCGTGGACTGAATCATCCTAATGCCCTATCTGTTCCAATTATAGCTATGAGTGCAGATGCTTTTTCTGATGACATACAGCATTGTCTGGAGTGCGGTATGAATGCTCATATGGCAAAGCCAATCGATGATATAGAATTGACTCGCATATTAAAAAGATTTTTAATTTAAATCTATCCATAAAAGCGCGTGTACGAAGACACGCGCTTTTATATTTAGTTTGCGCGCCATGGGCGCGCTCTAACGGGTGAAAGTCCCGAACACGCCTAGGCGACAAGGAAGTGTATAGCTGAACAGCAAGGGTGTCTATCGTAAGGTAGAATCTGAAGGAAGCTGTAAGCAAACTCTTGGTCCGACGGACAGAAATCACATATGAGGCTAGGTTCCGCTTGGTAAGTCTGCTAAATAAGACAAAGCCGTAAAGTTGCCGTTTGTAGGAACCGAGTAAATGTGGCGGATATATGAGAGGAAAGAGCGTGCACCTTAAGCGTGGAGGTCTCACAGAGGTTTCATTAGCCTAGTAACAACGAACTGTGAGAAGTCAGCCGAGCCCATAGTAGCGAAGAAGTCTCTGTAATGGAGATGGAGCGAAGGGGCGAACAATCAATAAGTTTGAGTATGTCTCGTATTGCAGAAATGACAACATCTGCCGTAACCAATCGGGAAAAGGGTGGTCAAATCAAGCGAGACGGAAAGGAAAGAACGCATGGACACAAGTAGTCTAATGAAGCAGATACTATCCAGCGATAATCTCAACAGAGCATATCTGCAAGTCGTACGAAATAAAGGTGCCGAGGGAGTGGACGGAATGAAGTACACAGAACTTAAAGAACATCTTGTAAAGGACGGCGAAATTATCAAGGAACAGTTGAGGACAAGAAAATATAAACCTCAACCAGTACGAAGAGTGGAGATACCAAAGCCAGACGGTGGTGTCAGAAACCTGGGAGTACCAACAGTAACAGACAGATTCATACAACAAGCCATTGCACAGGTCTTAACACCAATCTATGAGGAACAGTTCCATGACCATAGCTACGGATTCAGACCGAATAGATGTGCACAGCAAGCAATCCTAACAGCACTCGAAATGATGAATGATGGTAATGACTGGATTGTAGACATTGACTTGGAAAAGTTCTTTGACACAGTAAATCATGATAAGTTGATGACTATTATTGGTAGAACGATTAAAGATGGAGATGTCATCTCTATTGTTAGGAAATACCTAGTCAGCGGAATTATGATAGATGATGAGTATGAGGACTCTATTGTGGGAACACCGCAAGGAGGAAACCTTTCGCCGCTACTGGCAAACATCATGTTGAACGAACTGGATAAGGAAATGGAAAAGAGAGGGCTTAATTTTGTACGATATGCGGATGACTGTATTATCATGGTTGGAAGTGAAATGTCTGCAAACAGAGTTATGAGAAATATCTCACGATTCATCGAAGAGAAACTAGGGCTCAAAGTCAACATGACTAAGAGCAAAGTAGATAGACCAAGTGGACTTAAATACCTTGGGTTTGGATTCTACTTTGATTCAAGAGCACATCAGTTTAAGGCAAAACCGCATGCAAAATCAGTAGCGAAGTTTAAGAAAAGAATGAAAGGACTCACCTGTCGTAGTTGGGGCGTCAGCAACAGCTATAAGGTAGAGAAGCTCAATCAGCTTATCCGAGGTTGGATAAACTACTTCAAGATAGGTAGTATGAAAATCTTATGTGCGAAATTAGATGCAAATATTCGGTATAGACTTCGTATGTGCATATGGAAACACTGGAAAACTCCGCAGAATCGTGCAAAGAATTTGATGAAGCTTGGAATTGACAGGATTACAGCATACAAAGTTGGTTATTGTTCAAGAGCCTATGCTCATGTATGTAGCTGTGGTGCTGTAAATATAGCAATAACAAACAAGAGATTAGCCTCATTTGGACTTATCTCAATGTTAGATTATTACACCGAAAGGTGTGTTACAGGTTAAGTTGATTGAACCGCCGTGTACCGAACGGTACGCACGGTGGTGTGAGAGGTCGAAAATTCCTCATCAAGAGGAATTTTCTCCTACTCGATTCTCCAATTCCCACCTTTTCGTTTTTAGGGTAAGCGCTTAAATCTTGGGTAGCTTTACTATTTACGTTTTTGAACTCATAATGATAGCAAATAGATTTTTACTACACTCCGCTTGATAGGAGATAGAAATTTACTACATTTGGAGGTTTCATTATGAGTGATAAACGTGCTCCAGGGCGTTCCCTGGAAGAATGGATGGCTCTGGTGACCGAATGCAGGCAAAGCGGTCTGACAGATGCTGCATGGTGTAATGAACATGGGATATCACCCAGCTGTTTTTACAATGCAGTTACCCGTCTCCGAAAAAAAGCCTGCCAGATACCGGAACCTATTGGAAAAGCCAGCACGCTTGATCTTACATCCCATAAACAGGATGTGGTCCAGATTGCTATAGAACCGGAGGCTTCTCCGGCAGAACTGATTTCAGATAACGAAAGCAATTCTATCCACCTTGACAATTCACATACGATTGAAATCGAAGCAGAAGGATTACTTATCCGCATGAGCAATGAGATCAAACCAGTGCTTCTGAAGATACTTATGGATACGCTAAAGGAGTCATTATGCTAGCCGATATTTCCAGTGTTGATGCAATCTATATCGTTTGTGGCAGAACGGATATGCGCAAGTCTATTGACGGATTATGTGCGATCATTCAGGAACAGTTTTCGATGGAGATCGACCATGCACTTTTTCTTTTCTGCGGCCGCAAATGTGACCGGATCAAAGCCATTTTAAAAGAACCAGACGGGATCGTCATGATCTACAAAAGGCTGACCGCCCAGGGATCTTACCGATGGCCAAGGAATAAATCGGAAGTCCGTAACCTTACATGGCGGGAATTCGACTGGCTGATGTCGGGCATTGATATCGAGCAGCCCAAGGCAATCAGAACCACGTAAAAAGATGCACATAAAACTTGTATTTTTTACTGTATTTTCAGCATTTTCAAGTCCAGCAAATCCGCTGTTTTACTGGGAAAATCCGCTGTTTTCTGGTATAATAGAACCATCAGAAACAGGAGGAAAAAGCAGTGGCAGACAGTTCCAAAGATATCCAGCTCCGTGAGCTGAAGGACATGATAAACGATCTCAAAAAAATGATACAAACACTTCAGGCAACTGTCGATGCTGCCAATAAACGGGAAGAGGCTCTCACCCAGGAACGGGATAATCTGAAAGAAGAGATAGACCTTCTCCGTAAAAAACTGTTTGGCACCTCCAGCGAAAAAAGAACCTTCGATATTCCAGGCCAGTTAAACTTTTTCAATGAGGCGGAACTGGAACAGGATCCAGAAGCTGCAAAAGCAGAGGATCTTGAAGCACTTCTTCCAGAAAAAACAGCAAAAAAGCGAAAAGCAAGAGCTACAGATGCTGAGCGTTTTAAGGGAGTGCCTGTTGAAAAAAAGTATCTGGAACTTTCTGAGGAAGAGAAACTCTGCCCTGTCTGTGGTACCCCGCTGAAAGAAATCGGGGAAGAGTTTGTCCGCCGGGAACTGGTTTTTGTACCGGCAAAACTGAAAGTATATGAATACTACAGTAAGAGCTATGAGTGCCCGCAGTGCAGGCTTCAGGATATTCCGGTCAGGCAAAAACCGGGAGAGACAAGGCTTGATCTAGTAAATAAAAATGTAGCAATTGAAATAGCAAAGAGAAATTTTGCGGGTATCATGCTTGTAGTAGCGAATCCGGTAGATATTTTGACACAGGTAGCCATAAAGTTATCAGGACTTCCGGAAAACAGGGTTATTGGATCGGGGACAGTGTTAGACAGTGCACGATTAAGATATAAGCTTGGTGAGCATTTATCTGTGGACAGCAGGAGTGTTCACGCATTTATAGTAGGTGAGCATGGAGACAGTGAAGTTGTAGCATGGTCATCAGCCAATGTATCCGGTGTTCCATTGAGTGAAATGTGTGAAATGCGTGGACATTACAAGCACAAGGAAACCACGGCAGAAATAGCTACAGCAGTCAAGAACAGTGCTTATGAGATTATAAACAAAAAGCACGCTACATATTATGGAATTGCAATGTCTGTAAAAAGAATCTGCGAAGTGATTATGAGAGATGAAAAATCAATACTCCCAGTATCGCATATGATTCATGGAGTATATGACATTGACGGAGTATCGTTAAGTATGCCGGCTATTGTAGGTGCAGATGGCATTGAGTCTGATATACCTATTAATTTAAGTGGAGAGGAAGCGTTAAAGCTTAAGGAATCCGCAGATTCTTTAAAAAAGATTATAGAAACAATTGAATTATAAATTTTACACATGGAAGGAGATAAAAGCATGGAAGTAAAGTATTATATATGTAAGCATTGTGGAAACATTGTTGAAAAGATAAAGGATAAGGGTGTACCTGTAATTTGTTGCGGAGAACCTATGCAGGAATTAAAAGCCGGAGTGACAGATGCTGCTATTGAGAAGCATGTACCTGTATATACGGTAGAAGGCAGTCATGTTCATGTCGTGGTCGGAGAGACAAAACATCCAATGCTTGAAGAGCATTTCATTGAGTGGATTACATTAAATACAAACCAGGGAATATACAGAAAACAGTTAAATCCAGGGCAGGAGCCGGTAGCAGATTTTTGTCTTTGCGATGGAGAATATGTAGAAGAAGTATACGCATACTGCAATCTTCATGGACTCTGGAAATGCTAAAAACACTTGACTTTCGTGCTAAGATTACAAAATAATTCAGATACAACAGTAATATATGCTGGGTATTAATATATTTATAAGGAGGAACAAACTAATGAAATATGTATGTGACGTTTGCGGATGGGAATATGATGAAGAGGAAGGTTATCCTGAAGGTGGTATTGCACCAGGAACAAAGTGGGAGGACGTTCCAGAAGATTTTGAATGCCCATTATGTAATGTTGGAAAAGATCAGTTTTCAGAAGTTGAATAAAATTCTGATTATTTAAATACGGATAGATAAACAAAAACCCTGGTGCGTGTGAGCAACAGGGTTTTTTATTGCGATAGTTTGTGATGATATCACAGAAAATGATTTACCTTTTGCTTATAATGTAACTACAAACAAAGTAAGGAGGTAGTCTAAATGAGATTAAAAGATAAAGTTGCAATCATTACGGGTGGAAGCCGTGGTATAGGATTTGCTACAGCTGATAAATTCTTGAAGGAAGGTGCTTCAGTTGTGTTGGCAGCAAGTTCACAGGAATCGGCAGATGTTGCTGTAGATAAATTAAAAGAAAAATATCCCAATGCAATAGTTGCTGGAATTAGTCCAAATCTGGCAAGCATGGAGTCTGTCAGAAAGGCTTTTAAAGAGGCAACTGAAAAATATGGATGTGTCGACATACTGGTAAATAATGCAGGGATTTCAGAAAACACCTCATTTATGGATTATACAGAGGAGACTTTTGATAAAGTCATGGATCTAAATGTAAAAGGAGTATTTAATACTACTCGTGTAGCAGCAGAATGTATGGTGGCAAGAGGCAAGGGGGTCATTCTCTCAACTTCTTCCATGGTGAGTATTTCGGGACAGCCAAGTGGGTTTGCTTATCCGGCATCGAAGTTTGCAGTAAACGGATTGACTGTATCATTAGCAAGAGAACTAGGACCTAAAGGTATTCGTGTTAATGCTGTTGCACCTGGGATTACAGAAACTGATATGATGAAGGCCGTGCCAAAGGAAGTTATCGAACCTATGATTGAAAGAATTCCATTGCGTCGTCTTGGACAGCCAGAAGATATTGCCAATGCGTTTGTGTTTCTTGCTTCAGATGAGGCGAGTTACATTACAGGTGTTATATTAAGTGTAGATGGTATGGCAAGAAGTTAAGTTAATGAGGTATGGTGATGTAATCACGGAAAATAAATGAAATTAAGACTATAATAAATCTACAAAAAGAAAAAGATAAGGAGAACTGTAAAATGTCTGCTATTAATATCAATAAAAATAATTTTCAGAACGAAGTACTGAATTCCGATAAACCCGTTCTTTTAGATTTTTGGGCATCTTGGTGTGCGCCTTGCCGCATGGTAGTACCTATTGTAGAGGAGATTGCAAGTGAGCGTAGAGATATTAAAGTTGGAAAGATTAATGTAGATGAAGAGCCTGAACTGGCAAATAAGTTCAGTATTATGAGCATTCCGACTTTAGTGGTTATGAAGAATGGGAAGATTGTACAGCAGGTTTCAGGGGCGAGACCTAAGAATGCGATTTTAGAAATGCTTTAGGGAGGTGTGCTAATGGGATTTTTTGATCTCTTTAAACAGTCAAATATTAATCAAGGCATAGAAGAATATAAAAGGACTGATGATGCAGTTCTGCTGGATGTACGTACACCGCAAGAATATCAGGAAGGACATATACCAGAAAGTAAAAATGTGCCGTTGCAGCAACTTGACAATATTGCTTCTGTAGCGAAGAATAAGGATATCCCACTGTTTGTATACTGTTATTCCGGTTCACGAAGCCGCCAGGCAACTGGGATACTGCAACGAATGGGATATTCTAAAGTAAATAATATCGGTGGCATTGCAGCTTACTCAGGAAAGGTGGAAAAATAAGATGAAGGTAATAATTGTAGGAGGTGTAGCCGGAGGAGCTACAGCCGCAGCAAGAATACGCAGACTGAATGAACATGCTGAAATTACTGTGTTTGAAAGATCCGGATACATATCCTATGCAAATTGTGGACTTCCATATTATGTTGGAGACGTGATCACAGACCCGGAAGAACTTACACTACAGACACCAGAGAGTTTTTTTAAACGCTTCCGTATTAACATGAAAATTCATCATGAAGTTATCTCCATACATCCGGAACGTAAAACGGTTTCAGTGAAAAATTTAGAGAATGGTGAGATATTTGAAGAAAAATATGATAAGCTGATCCTCTCTCCAGGTGCAAAGCCAACACAGCCGAGACTTCCCGGAGTAGGTATTGATAAACTTTTTACACTTCGTACTGTAGAAGACACTTTTCGGATAAAGGAATATATAAATAAGAATCATCCAAAATCGGCTGTATTGGCAGGTGGCGGTTTTATTGGTCTGGAACTGGCAGAAAATTTGAGGGAGCTTGGCATGGATGTTACGATTGTCCAGCGGCCTAAGCAGCTGATGAACCCTTTTGACCCGGATATGGCATCCATGATCCATAATGAAATGAGAAAGCATGAGATAAAACTGGTACTGGGCTATACAGTAGAAGGATTTAAAGAAAAAGACAACGGAGTGGAGGTCCTGTTGAAAGATAATCCATCCCTTCAGGCTGATATGGTAGTTCTGGCAATCGGAGTCACACCAGACACAGTATTAGCAAAAGAAGCCGGTCTGGAACTTGGCATCAAGGAAAGTATTGTAGTGAATGACAGAATGGAAACCTCTGTACCGGATATTTATGCTGCAGGTGATGCAGTTCAGGTAAAACATTATGTTACGGGTAATGATGCGCTGATTTCTTTGGCAGGACCAGCCAATAAACAGGGCAGAATCATCGCTGATAATATTTGTGGCGGTGATAGTCGTTACCTGGGCAGTCAGGGAAGCTCCGTTATAAAAGTGTTTGATATGACAGCAGCCACTACAGGTATCAATGAAACCAATGCCAAAAAGTCAGGATTAGAGGTAGATACAGTAATTCTTTCTCCTATGAGTCATGCCGGTTACTATCCTGGTGGAAAAGTGATGACCATGAAGGTGGTTTTTGAAAAAGAGACCTATCGTTTGCTTGGCGCTCAGATTATTGGATATGAAGGAGTTGATAAACGTATTGATGTGCTGGCAACAGCAATTCATGCAGGGCTGAAGGCAACCCAGCTGAAGGATTTGGATCTCGCATATGCACCGCCTTATTCCTCTGCCAAGGATCCTGTAAATATGGCAGGATTCATGATAGACAATATAGCAAAAGGTACCTTAAAACAATGGCATCTGGAAGATATGGATAAGATTTTTAGAGATAAAAGTGTTGTGTTGCTGGATGTGAGAACGGTAGGTGAATTTAACAGGGGGCATATGGATGGATTCAAAAACATTCCTGTAGATGAACTAAGGGAACGTATCAATGAAATTGAGAAGGGAAAGCCTGTTTACCTGATATGCCAGAGTGGGCTACGCAGTTATATTGCAAGCCGTATTTTGGAAGGAAATGGATATGAAACATACAACTTTTCCGGCGGATTTCGTTTCTATGATGCAGTGGTCAATGACCATGCACTGATTGAAAGATCATATGCATGTGGTATGGATTATTAGAAATAAATAAAATATTTTTATAGTTTGATTGTAGTATAAAAAGATCCCCCATTTATTAGAATGACTTTCATAATTCTGATAAATGGAGGATTCTTTAGAGAAAAAAACGTTTTATGATCTTTGTAGTGTTTCCAGTCTTTTCGAATCAAGGATTGTTATTTTGCCGCGAGAGAGTTTGACGAGTCCTTCGCCTTGAAAGTATCGAAGCATTCGAGTGATAACTTCCCTGTGGGAACCAAGATGGTTTGCGATAGTTTCGTGAGTGATTTTCAGTTCATTTGTTCCTTCAATGGATGTTTCTTCTAAAAGAAATGAAGCAACACGCTTATCCAAACTCTTCCACATAATCTGTTCAATCAGCCACATGACATCAGAAAAACGGGTAGCCATTAACTCATTGGTATAGTTTGCGACAGGAGCAGATTCTTTCATGATGCCCTTATAGATTTCAGCAGGGATGATCCAAAGATCCGTATCTTTTTCTGCTTCAATGGTTACTTCAAATTGAATGGATCGCATGATACATGAGGCGGATAAAAGACACATATCCATATCGAACAGACGGTAAAGTGTAATCTCTCGTCCTTCATCTGAAAGTATGTAAGTTCGAAGCTGCCCGGATTTAACCAGTAATAATCCAGTACAATCCAGGTTTCCGTTGTGAATGATCGTTCCCTTTTTTACCTCCTGTGTGATTAAATTGTCTGAAATTAATTTTTTCTGTGCTGTATTTAAGTCATTCCATAGTGAAAAATAATTTTCGAAGCTCATAATAGTTATCTCCTTTATGAACATAGTATACTTACTTTTTTAAGATGCGTCAATTACATAATTGACATATGCCATAAATAAAAATATACTGACTATAGTACATGACGGTTGTAAATATGAGGGAGGGATAAATAATGCAGGGAGATGTCAGTTTTACATTTTTGGACCGAATTGAAGAAGTAGAACTGAATATTGTAGATGGACGATGGCAGTCTGCACTGGCATTGGCATTGACTTTGCCAGATATTTGCGGAGGTATTGCTTTCCCGGAAATTGTTAAACATTATCGAGATGGCCGGGTTATGCTGGATCGGCAAAAGAATCCGACCCGTGATGTGGGAACCCAGTATATTCGCTGGTTTGATGAATATGCAGGGGACTACTTTAAACTATCTCAATCCGGTGAAAAGCCATATATTTGCGGAGAACGCTGTTGGCAGCTTCGATGTGAATATCTTCATCAAAATAAAGGATTTTTGAATGATGAAAATAGTATACGCTTTCATCTTGGACTAAACTGTGGAATGTCAGTTTGTCAGTTGGACAGTATGAACATACAGGAGAACGGAAACGATATTCGTATAGACATAGAACAGTTTTGTCTGAGGATGTGCAAGGCAGCAAAGAGTTATTATGATAAAGTTCATTTGGAAAAAGACTTTAGTCTCTATAATACACCAGTTTTGGATTTTGTTCAGGTAACACAAAAAAAGAAAGCTGCTTCTATTATTGCACTAGTCTGTGGCAGTGAACGTTATGCAAAAGGATTAAAAGAAACATTGCAGTTTATTTCAGATCAGATCATGCTGTTTTACACACCAGAAAGTGCTAAAACAAAATTAGGCAGACATAAGCCGGATCTTTGGATTGTTACCGAAGATATGACGAGCCAACCGAATCAGCCATGGCGTGCGGACAGGACAACACCTGTAATTTTAATCACAGGCAATCCTGATGCTGTTGAGATTAAAAAGAATTCAGGAAAACTAACTGTTCTTTCTATGCCATTATCAATAGTTGATTTGCGGAAAACAGTCGAAATATATGTGTCGTGAGGAGAAGTTTATGCTGTACATAATACTATTATTTGTATTTGTAGTTGTATATTTGATGATGCTTATGCGGAGACAGAAAGAAAAGATGAGCGAAATTAAAATACAAATGGATCAACTGCAAGCACAACATGATCAATTGCAGAAAGAAAGGAATCGGTTACTAGAACAGATGAATCATCTGGAAGAGCAACGAGAACACTTGCAAATGCAAACAGACCAGGCATTTCGGAGTGCTGATGAAATTGAGAAAATTTGCGATGAGATATGGCATCATGCTAATACTATCCACCTTTATTCTTCGTTATCTGAAGAAGAAAGCAAATCTATAACAATGAAAGAAAAACAAAAAATAATTATTAAAACAATTGAGGAGATTCTAAACATCATATATAAACATAAAAGTGATGTATAATAAAAATATGTCTTTTTAGTTATTAGCGGTCAAGGTAAATTCTTATGTAATAATATCACAGAAGAATTTACCTTTTTCAGGTACAATAAAGATAACAAATTTGAAAGGGGAACAAAGCATTGGCAAAAAGAGTGGCAAGTGTCGATAAAAAAAGATGTGTTGCCTGCGGAGTATGCGAAAATACTTGTCCGTTGGCAGCGGTTAAAGTCCATCGTGGGTGCTATGCGGTAGTAGAAGAAACATTGTGTGTAGGATGCGGAAAATGTGCAAAGTCCTGTCCAGTAGGCTGTATTGAACTGAAAGAGAGGGTAACAGTGTGAAGAAAAAGAAGCATTGGTATGATTATTTATGGATATGGGCGATCATTTATTTTGCTCTTGGTTTTTTTAATATTTTGTTCGCTTGGTTTGGGATGATTGATTTCCTGGTGCCGTTAGGAATAGCAATATTCGGTGGAAATAAATTTTTCTGTAATCATTTGTGTGGACGTGGCCAGCTTTTTAGTAAGCTTGGTGGAGATTTAAAATGTTCAAGAAATAAACCAACCCCGAGATGGATGAGTTCAAAATGGTTCCGATATGGCTTTTTGATATTTTTCCTTACAATGTTTGGTAACATGGTATTTCAGACATATTTAGTTGGTGCCGGAGCATCCTCCTTGCGTGAAGCCATCAAACTATTCTGGACCTTCCGTGTTCCATGGGGATGGACATACACTGCAGGAACAGTAGCTGATTGGGTGGCACAGTTTAGTTTTGGATTTTATAGTTTGATGCTTACATCTCTGCTGTTAGGGTTGATCGTAATGGTGTTATATAAGCCAAGAACCTGGTGTGCATTTTGTCCAATGGGGACAATGACGCAGGGCATCTGTAAATTAAAAAATAATGGAAAATAAGTAATACTATTAGGTTATACATAAAAGGCATATGTCAAAAACGTTATTGACATATGCCTTTTATAAGGCTATTATATAAGAAAAGCAAGAAAGGAGCAGTTTATGCCGAGACCAGTAAAATGCAGAAAAGTCTGTCATTTCCCCAATATTTTAGAATTCCTTCCGGCAGATAATACTGAGAAAAAAACACCTATTGTTCTGACGGTAGATGAGTATGAGACAATTCGTCTTTTGGACAAGAAAGGTTATAGTCAGGAGCAATGTGCAGCATCTATGCAAGTCGCAAGAACAACAGTTCAACGGATTTACGAGATTGCCAGGAAGAAAATAGCAGATGCACTTATTGATGGACATCCGCTTAGAATTGAGGGTGGGGATTTCATAATCTGTGACGGTCAGAGCAGCAACTGCAGCTTTGGAGGATGTTATAAACAGGAAATATACAAAAAATATGCAGAAGAAAAAGGAGAAGGTATCATGAGAATAGCAGTAACATATGAAAATGGACAGATTTTCCAGCACTTTGGACACACAGAGACATTTAAGATTTACGATGTAGAGGAAGGAAAAGTAGTACATTCAGAAGTAGTAGATACGAATGGAAGCGGACATGGTGCATTGGCGGGAGTTCTTAGTGCATTGAATGCAGATGTTCTGATCTGTGGCGGAATCGGAGGCGGTGCACAGACAGCATTAGCGGCAGCCGGTATTAAGCTTTTCGGAGGAGTTTCCGGAGATGCGGATGAAGCAGTAGAAGCCTTTATTAATGAAACACTGGATTACAATCCGGATGTGAAGTGCTCTCACCATGAGCACAGCCACGGGGAAGGACATACCTGTGGTGAGCACGGATGTGGAAGCCATAGCTGTCATTAAGAAGAATAGTAAAAAATAATAATACGAAAGGATGTGCCAAGGTAATGGAGAAGTTACCGTAGCGCATCCTTTTTTGTTATTTTCATATTGATTATTTCCTACTTGCCGAAAGTAATGAATTGAACGTATAAAACTCCCAGCTTTTTGTAACTGTCAAAGACGGGAGTATACTTAATTTATTGAGATGTGTCAATTATATAACTTGCATATGCCGTAAATAGAAATAAAAAGAAGCGTAATAAAGTAAATTGTCTTTTCTGTGATATCATCACGGAAGCAAGATCTTTTATGCGGTATATTAAGTTCAAACAGGAGAAGGGGTAAAAAAATATGACATCAATAAATATAAATAAAGAAAAGTTTGGACAATTAATTAATAAGGAAAAACTGGTTTTGGTTGATTTCTGGGCACCTTGGTGTGGTTATTGCCGTAGAATTGGAGCAGCTTATGAAAAAATAAGTGAAGAATACAGCGATATTCTTATTGCAGGAAAAGTAAATATTGATGAAGAACCACAGATTGCAGAAGCTGAAAAGATTGAGATAATTCCTACACTGGTTTTATATCGAGATGGAAAGGCAATAGATTCTATTGTTGCACCCGAATCAAAAAAAATGATAGAAAACTTTATTAATGAAGCTTTGGAAAAATAAAATAGGAGGACTGTTGTATGAATGAAAATCATGTTTACGATATGATTATCGTGGGAGGAGGACCTGGTGGGTATACATCAGCATTATACGCAGCCAGAGCAGGACTTGAAACAATTGTTTTAGAAAAATTATCTGCAGGTGGCCAGATGTCACTGACATGGCAGATTGATAACTATCCTGGTTTTGAAAATGGAATTGACGGATTTTCATTGGCAGAGAAAATGCAAAAACAGGCGGAAAAATATGGTGCTAAAAGTGAATATGCAGAAGTTTTTAATATGGATTTAGCAGGAAAACTTAAAAGAGTAGAAACTAGTTCGGGAATTTATATTGGGAAAACAGTAGTGATAGCTACAGGAGCAAATCCAAGAGAACTTGGTCTTGATAAAGAAAAAGAATTGATAGGTCATGGAGTTGCTTATTGTGCCGCCTGTGATGGTATGTTTTATAAAGATAAGATTGTGGTTGTTGTTGGTGGTGGAAATTCTGCTGTATCAGATGCTACTCTTTTAAGTCGAATTGCTAAGAAAGTTATCATTGTTCATAGAAGAGATACATTACGTGCAACAAAAATTTACAATGACCAGCTGATGAAAACTGAAAATATAGAGTTTCGATGGAATAGTACAGTAAAAGAACTGCTTTATGGAGAACGATTGACTGGTGTGCGGTTGAAAGATACAGTTACAGGAGAAGAAAACATTATAGAATGTGACGGCTTGTTTGTGAGCATAGGAAGAAAACCGACAATAGATTTTTTAGATAATCAGATAGAACTGGATAATAAAGGATATATTGTAGCAGGTGAAAATACTGAAACGAGTATTCCAGGTGTTTATGCTGTAGGAGATGTCAGAACAAAGTTACTTCGTCAGATAGTAACAGCTGTTGCAGATGGTGCTATGGCAGTACATATGGCAGAAAAATATATAGGGAAAATGTAAAGTGAATTCCGCCTTTATGCATAGGAATTGTTTGGTTAAGTTAAATAATGAAACAGAAAATAGTCATTTTGATAGACCATATTTACTATAAATAATCAGAATTTGAATACTGAACTTTTTACACTGAAATATGTACGATTCTAATAATGACATGAACTTATGGGAACGTATTGCGGATACTTTGTGAACTTTATCCTGATACAATGATTATGCTGATGAAAGAAGGCATAGATAACTGAATACAAGAAAGAGACGAAAGCCTCAGTAGTTAAGAAAAAACTACTGGGGCTTTTTTTCGTGCCTTAATTTCTCAGCCAATAACTGCGGGTATGTCCCGGCAGGATAAAGGCGGAGCAGGCATGATTCTAAACAGAGGTCCGCCTTCTGGATTTGAAACGAGCAACAAGATTTCAAATTCAGGAGGAACGGATATGTATATTGAACACCCATATTTTTATGAAGGAAAGTACTACGCAAATATTGATGGAGAAATGATTGAGATTACAAAAGAAGTTGCGTATGCGATGAACAATTTTTACAGAAGCAGCAAGGCAAAAAAAGTTGAGATTAAGAACGAACAGGGGAAAGTCGTGGATAAGATGCTACGGGAGGTACCTTACAGTGGACAATCCATTGATGGAGAAGGATTCATGATTGAGGATTTCCCAGATCTGAATTGCGACGTGGAGCACAGTGTACTGACGAAAATGGAACAGCAGGATATTCATAAAGTGATCGATCAGCTGAATACCGAGGAACGCATGATTATTTATGGCATTTTCTTTGAAAACAAGACACAGACACAGATGGCAGAGATTATGGGGATTTAGGAAGATGCCGCTATAGGATTATAAGACGTAAGAAACTTTTTAGAGCTAATAATACTGCGAAAAAGCACTGACCAAAGCTAGTCGGCAGGCTGGTGATGCGATGACATGTGTGAGATGCGATACACTTGCAGACCCTGAGAAGTCTGTAACTGGTAAACCTATGAACTGCCAGAGCCTGGAAACGAGAGTTTTTAGGTTGTGGTCCGGAGTATGCATCCGGGCAGGTTATTATTCCCTTCCTGCATATGCGGGAGTAACGATTCGGGGTATCGAGGATAAATAGAATCGAGCGAGCACTGTTTAATAATCAAATTGGCTATAGAGGTTATGCGGCAGAGCTTTCCAGTTTGGAAAGGAACTCTGCCGTATCCCTGTGGAGCCAATATAGCGCTATGAATGCTTTACAAATTAAAAAGATTGGAGAGATGACAAGTGACGATTCGAAGAGGAGATATTTTATGGGCGAATCTCGGTATGTTCCCGACAACTTCGGTTCAGGGAGGAGTAAGACCGGTGATCGTAGTAAGTAACAACAAAGCTAATACATACAGTTCAGTCATTACAGTAGTTCCGCTGACATCAAGAATATATAAGAAGCGGTATTTACCAACACATGTTTTTATCAGTAAATACGATATGACAGGGATCCGAAAAGGAAGCCTGGCATTGGCTGAACAGGTTATGAGCATTTCTACAAAATGCATTATTGAGAAATGCGGAAGAGTAAATAAGTGGAGCCTGGATCGGGTACTGAAAGCAGTACGGATTCAGATGGGAATGGAAGGAGAAGTGCATGACGGCAGAGGAATATAGAAATTATTTGGAGCAGGATTTCAGTGATGTAGATATCAATGAAATGACTGATCTACGGATGATAAAAGCAGACAGAAATAAATCGCTTCAGGAACGGAGAGATATTTTTCTGAATAAAGTAGGAAATCCTTATCTGGTCCGGATCGGTAATATGAAAGTAAAAGTCAGATTTGCAAATAACGGTATATCTATGGAGCAGGCATTTGAGAATATGCTTCTGAGTGTCTGAAAAAGTACTGGTAAGATTGAGGGGACTGTGTTAGAATGTCGGTAAGGACAAATTATGCAGCCCCCTTTTATTACATGGATTTTCTGACGTAATAAAAGGAGGTAAGATATGTATCAGAATATCAATAAAATCTATCATGCCGCCATCTATGTCAGATTATCTAAAGAAGATGGCGATATTTCCAGTTCAGCAAAACTAGAAAGTAACAGCATTTCTAACCAGAAAGCTTTGATTCTGGATTTCCTGAAAGACAAAAAAGATATAGAAGTTGTTTCAGTCCGAGTTGATGATGGCTACTCAGGCTCTAATTTTGAGCGCCCAGCATTCCAGGCAATGCTGGAAGATATCCGGCGTGGGATTGTAGACTGCGTAGTGGTAAAAGACTTATCACGATTTGGAAGGGAATATATTGATTCCGGGAAGTATATCGAGAGATTATTCCCGGCTCTTGGTGTGCGCTTCATTGCCATCAATGACAATTATGACAGTCTCAAGGGAAAGAATCAGGCAGACGAAATCATTATCCCATTTAAGAATTTAATCAATGATGCTTATTGCCGTGACATTTCTATTAAGATCAGGAGTAATCTTGAGATTAAGAGGAAAAAAGGTGAGTGTGTGACTCCGTTTGTAGCTTTTGGATACAGGAAGACAAAGACAGATAAGCATAAATTAGAGATTGACCCATCGGCAGGCAGTGTAGTACAGGATATTTTTAAGATGAAGCTGCAGGGAATGAGTCAGGATGCGATCGCTAATCGTTTAAATGAACTGGGTATTCTTTCCCCATTTGAGTATAAAATCAGCAACGGTAGTCGTTATGAAACAGGCTTCCGGCAGAAAGAACAGGCACTTTGGAGTTCCGTTACGGTCCGCAGGATACTGGAAAACGAGGTTTATATCGGAAATCTTGTGCAGGGAAAAAGGACAACACCGAACCATAAAGTGAAGCAGATTTATGTGAAACCGGAAGATGACTGGATCCGGATTGAGAAAAACCATGAGCCACTGGTGAGTGACCGTGATTTTGAAATTGTGCAGAGACTTCTGGGCATGGATACACGTACTTCACCTGACCAAAAGCAGGTATATCTGTTATCCGGAATTGCTGTATGTGCGGATTGTGGTGCACCTATGACAAGAAAGGTTTCCACTGTGGCAGGAAAAAAATATGCTTACTATCTATGTTCCACAAATAAAGAAACAAAACGCTGTTCCAGTCACAGAATACCGGAAAAGGATCTGGAAGATGCTGTACTGGTGATGTTGAAACAGCATATCCAGAACATCCTGCACCTGAAAAGAGTCCTGGAATTTGTTGGTACTGTGCCATTTCAGGAGATCAATATGAAGAAGCTGCAGGACAGGCTGGAGAAGAAAAAACAGGAGACAGAACGCTGTAAGGAGTTACGGATGATGCTTTATTCGGATATGAAAGAGGGCATTGTATCAAAAGAAGACTATGTAGAGCTTCATGCAGCCTATGGAAAGAGGCTTAGAAATGCGGAAGAGAGTATTCGTGCAATCCAGAAAGAAATGGATAGTGAGCTGGAAAAAGTAGACAATGCCAATACCTGGCTGGATTATTTTGTGAAATATCAAGATATTGAAGAACTGTCCCGCACAGTGGTGGTAGAACTGATCAGGAAAATCCGAGTATATGATAAAAAGAATATAGAGATCACTTTTGATTTTGATGATTGTTATCAGATATTGCTGAATCAATTACCGGCTATGGGAGTTGATACGGTAATAGATGATGATAATAATCTGCAGGTCAAGGTAAAGGAGGTTGTATAAAATGGCACGAAAGAGCAGGAAAAACATTCCGGAAGTAGTCAGCAGTGCAACCGTCCAGACAGAGATGAGCAGACCATTCCGGGCAGGTTTGTATGCCAGAATTTCAATGGAAACAGAAGAAACCTTAGAAAGAGGAACGATAGAAACCCAGGTGGAATTGATGAAAAACTTTGTAGCAGATACGGAAGATATTTCGGTTGCGGAAGTTTATAAGGACTCAGACTATTCAGGTACAAATTTTGACCGTCCTGGATTCGTACAGATGATGGAAGATATCAAGCATGGAAAAACCAATTGTGTTATTGTAAAAGATTTGTCCAGACTTGGAAGAAATTATGTCGAAACCAGCAATTATATTGAACGAGTATTCCCGTTTTTCCATGTAAGATTCCTGGCTGTGACAGATGATTTCGATTCCTTTAGAGAGGGTGTGGATCTTACAGTTCCACTGAAGAATATTATCAATGAGTTCTATTCGAAAGACCTTGCCAAAAAGAGCAGCAGCGCAAAAAAAGCTCTTTGGAAAAAAGGAAAATTTACAAGTGCCTGGGAACCGTATGGTTACAGAAAGTCAGAAGAAGACCATCATCAGCTGATTGTTGATGAAGAAGCTGCAGAACATCTGAAAAGTATATTTTCTATGTATATGGATGGCAGGAACTATAGTGATATTGCAAGACAGCTCAATAAAGATGGAGTTTTATCACCGACTTTACAGAGAAAATTCTATAAAACCGGTGAAAAGCCGCTTCCGGAGTCAAAACCCTGGAACAATTATGAAGTGAAGCGAGTACTTCAGGATGTTCATTGCACAGGTGATTCTGTATTTGGAAAATATCAGCAAAGTGTTTTCCAGGGAAATAAACAGAGAAACCGACCAGAGAGTGAATGGGTGCATGTGGAGAACACGCATGAAAGGATTATAGATAGAGAGTTGTTTCAACAGGTACAATTTAAAATCCAGGAATATACGGAGGCTTATAAGAAGAAACATCAGCAGAACAATGGGGCTATTCGAAACCATAATTTCTATACAGGAAAGATATGGTGCGGAGGCTGTGGCAACCGCATGACGTTGTCCAGAGAAAGAAATGGCACATTCTTTTATATCTGCGGAGCCAACACTAACCATAAATCCGGAGGAAAGCAATGCAAAGGGCACAGAGTCAGAAAAGAATATGTGGATGACGATGTTCTTCGCCTGATCCAAACGCATATGAAAACCGTATTGGATACAGAAAAAATGATTCAGGAAATGAATGCAGCTTCCAAAAATCAGACACAGTACCTGCTTTTGGATAAAGAGGTGGGGAAACTTCGACGGGAACTAAGCCGTATCAGTAAGCGTAAATCGGATTTATATGAAGATTACTCGGAACGTTTGATTACAGAAGAAGAGTACATACAGTTTTCTCGGATCTATTCCAATGAAATTGAGAATATCAAGAGCCGTCTGGACACAGTATTGGCGGCACAGGTTCGGTATTCCCAGGATTACCACATTGAAGAAGGCTGGGGAAATGTGATACATACTTATATGTCAAAGCGTAAGCTGACAAAAGAAATGGCAGATGCCTTTGTGGATTCAATTATTATCCATGGTAAGTATGATTATGAGATCAAGCTGGTATATGACGATCAGTTTGCAGATTTACAGAAATTAAAGAAAGAGAAGGAGGCGCAGTCAAGATGACAGATCTTAGAAAAACAGCTGTTTACATCCGTTTGTCCGCAGAGGATGACAATGTAGATGGCAGAGCCAAAAAAGAGAGCGACAGCGTAACTTCTCAGAGAATTCTGTTAAAATCATTTGTGATTGATCAGTTGGGTGTTGCTGAGGCAGATATCCTGGAATATGTGGATGACGGTGTCAGCGGTACTCATTTTAAACGGCAGGGATTTCAACAGCTGCAGGATGACATGAAAAGCGGAGAAATCGGCTGTGTAGTTGTAAAAGACTTTTCCAGATTCGGAAGAGACTATCTGGAAGTTGGATTTTATATTGAATATATTTTCCCACTTCTACAAATTCGATTTATTTCGATTAATGACAGCTATGACAGTGCATCAAGCAGCGGAATGACTGGTGGAATGAATGTAGCATTGCAGAATCTGGTATACAATATGTATAGCCTGGATTTGTCCAAGAAAATTTCATCAGCAATGCAGACGAGAACAAAAAACGGCACACGCCTTCCGGTAAATGCCAGATATGGCTATAAAAAAGGAAAAGATGGAAGGCTGGAAGTTGATCCGGAGGCTGCAAAAGTCGTGAAAATGATTTTTCGGATGGCAGCGGAAGGAACAAGTTTTGCAGATATTACAAGGGAATTGAACAGACAGGCGATTGCCACTTGTGATGAGCAGAAATTATCAAGAGGGGATCAGGTGCAGTTCCAGAGGTTTGACACGATCAAAAAGAAACACTGGAGCCCTACGACAGTAGCGGCAATTGTCCGGGATGAGATTTATATTGGAACCAGAATCTGGGGAAAAACACGTTGCAGTATGCATACCGGTCATAAAGCAGTTCTGAATGATGAAACAGAATGGGTTCGCCTGGAAAATCATCATACGGCAATTATAGACAGGGCATTGTTTGAAAAAGCAAATGAAATGCATCCGAAAAAGAAGAGAAGTGTTGCGGAATCACGCACCAATTTTACTCTGGAAAGGCGTAAAAAACAGCCGGCATTACTGATATGTGCCAACTGTGGGCATTCTTTACTAAAAGAAACGGAGCATCTGCTAAAATGCTCAGATGCTCGAACCAATGGAGATCCTGTGTGTCGAAGTCTGGTGATCCGACGGGAACCGCTGGAGGAGAATATCCTTGGGCTTGTTCATCAGTATGCAGCGTCAATGTTGGAAAAAGAAAAGAAAGTATCTTCCAACAGGCAATGCGACTACAAAGAGATCAATACCGCAGAATTGCAAAAACAGAGCCGACAGTTGACCTCGGAAAAGATGAAACTCTATGATGATTACAAAGATGGTCGTATAAGCAGAGAGCTGGAAAGATAAGTGTACAGCTGGATGAAATAAAACGAAAGATAGAAGATGCGGAGAATAGCAAAAAGCTTCTTGAACAAAATGAACTTTCTGATAAAATAAAACTAAAAGATTTCTTGGGAATTCAGAAGTTCGATACAGAGAAGCTGCGTGAGATTATCAAGGTGATCCGTGTTCATAGTCAGGATGAAATTGAAATCGAATGGAATTTTGATGATATTTTTTCGGAACAGAGATAACTTGAACAGGACAAGAAGGACTTATCAGAAGATAATAAAGGTGCTGGGACTACCTGATGGAAGCGTCAGATAGTCTTCGGCAGAAAAAAATAAAATTTTTTTGTCCTATACTTGACACATCCACACATTCTGCGGCATACCGCCTGCACCAGAATGGCAGAGCGTGGCATGGATATAAAAGTGTTGCAGTATATTATGGGTCACGCTAATGTAGAAATTACCATGCAGATATATAACCATATATCAGATATGGCACGAATCGAGAATGAAATGGAAAAAATGGAGAGTATGGTGACAAAACTTTTATCTTTTGAAACTTCAAGTAAAACGATTGGACTGGAAACAAGAGAACTTGAATACGAGAATGGTGAAAAAGCATTAGAAGATATCATGGATAAATTCAGTACGATATGTGATTTAGTTGGTTAATCGATATTTATAGGAATGTTTAAACATAAGCGCAGTTAAGAGTGGAAATCCTTCGGAAAAAATCTGAAGGATTTTTTTAGTCCTATCTTGACATTAGCAGATGAGCCGACTGGCAACTTGGACCGGAAGAATTCAAGGGAAATTATCGACATGTTGAAACTGTCTAACCGCAATCTGAATCAGACGATTTTGCTGATCACCCATGATGAAAAGATTGCACTGGAGGCAGACCGTATTGTAACGATAGAGGACGGGCGTATCATCAGCGATCATTTCTGCGGATCTGCCGAATGGCACGCGTGCCCGGAAGGGTATAAAGGTATCTTTTAGGGGAAACGGGGGTAAGAAAAATGTGGAAGGATTACTCAGCAAGTTTTATTAAAAAGAACCGGGCTTCCAGTGTGTCTATTATGGCGGCGGCATTTATTTCTGCCTTGTTTTTATCTTTACTGTGCAGTCTGTTTTTTAATTTCTGGAACTATGAAGTGGAACAGATTATTTTAGAGGAAGGAGACTGGCAGGGGCGTATTACCGGTAAGATAGGTGAAAATGATTTACATACGATACAAAACTTTGCAAACGTGAAAAAAGCGGTGGTCAATGAGAAACTATCGGAAGGGACTGAAATTGTGGTTGATGTGAACTTTCAAAACACCAGAACCATTTATCAGGACATGCCGCTTATCACAGAGAAACTTGGTTTGGATGCAAATGCAGCATCTTATCATGAGCTGCTCTTATCCAGATATCTGATCCATGATCCGCAGGATAAGGAACCGCCGCTTTTGATGACATTTTATCTGGTCATACTGATCATTATTTCGCTATCCCTGATTTTAATTATCCACAATTCTTTTGCGGTATCCATGAATGCGAGGATTCATCAGTTTGGGATTTTTTCCAGCATCGGAGCGACACCTGGGCAGATTTGCACTTGTCTGATGCAGGAGGCAGCAGTGCTTTGTACAGTGCCGGTACTGGTTGGAAGTATCATGGGAATTGGTCTTAGTTTTGGAACAATACATGTGATTAATCTGTTGGCGAAAGACGTGTCAGGACGGCATGAAGCTGTTTTCCAGTACCATCCGTTGGTGTTTGCGGCTGCCATTTTGTTATCCGGCCTGACCGTGCTTATTTCGGCATGGCTGCCAGCGCAAAAGTTAAGCAGACTGACGCCGCTTGAGGCAATACGAAATACAGGAGAATTGCGATTAAAAAAGAAGAAGCATTCCCGTATTTTATCATTGTTGTTTGGAATAGAAGGCGAACTGGCCGGAAATGCACTGAGAGCACAAAAGAAAGCCCTGCGTACATCGACAATGTCATTAACACTTTCGTTCTTAGGCTTTACTGTCATGTTGTGTTTTTTTACCCTTTCTGGTATAAGTACAAACCATACCTACTTTGAAAGGTATCAGGATGCATGGGACGTAATGGTAACGGTAAAAGATACAGGGATAGAAAACATAAATCAGTTGGAAGAAATCAGGGTGCTGCAGGGAGTCCGAAGCAGTGCTGCGTATCAGAAGGCGGAGGCAGCATGTTACATTCCGGAAACGGATATCAGCGATGAAATAAACGCATTAGGCGGGCTTGGAGCAGTAGCTGGCAGTTCCGTAACTGCGGGGGAAGGTTCCTATTTGGTGAAGACTCCGGTTGTGGTTATGGATGATGCGGGATTTAAAGAATACTGTGAGCAGATTGGTATCGTGCCGGAAGTAAGCGGAACGATTGTGCTGAACCGCATTTGGGATAGCATAAACAGCAATTTCCGCTATAAAGAGTATCTTCCTTTTACCAAAGAGGAACAGAATACGATCACTTTGCAGAATGCTGGACAATCAGAAAATTCAGTGGAAATTCCGGTACTTGCCTATACGCAGCAGGAGCCGGTTTTAAGGGAGGAATATGCTGACTATACTCTGGTGCAGTTTATCCCTCTGGCTGTATGGAAGGAAATCGCCGGACAGATTGGAAATGCGGAGGCAGATACTTATATCAGGGTACTTGCCGAAGAAGGGATCACACTTACGGAATTAAATGTCTTAGAGGCAAATATCGTGCAGGCTGTCAGCGGTGAATATACAGTAGAAAGCGAGAACCGTATTCAGGAAAAAGTATCAGATGAGAGCATGAGGAAAGGTTCCATGCTGATTTTAGGAGCGTTCTGTGCCCTGCTTGCCGTGATTGGGATCGCCAATGTATTCTCCAATACATTAGGGTTCCTGCGTCAGAGAAAGCGGGAGTTTGCACAGTATATGTCCGTTGGTATGACACAGGGAAGTATGCGGAAAATGTTCTGTATTGAAGCTCTGGTTATTGCCGGACGTCCGCTGCTGATAACATTACCGCTCACAGTGGTATTTGTAAGTTTTATGATAACCGCAAGCTATCTGGATCCTATGGAATTTTTGGTAAAGGCTCCAATTGTACCGATTGCGGCATTTATTCTGGCTGTCTTCGGTTTTGTTTCTCTTGCTTATTATATTGGCGGAAAAAGAATGATGAACTGCAATCTGGCGGATGCTCTGCGAAATGACAGTATGGTGTAAGCACTGTGTGTAGCTGCGGGGTGTGATGGGAGAGAGGAAAGTATCCTCTCTCCTAAATTTCTACATAACAAACTGAAAAATGCAAAATCCCCCATAGATCACCAGCAGGATGATCCCCTGCCAGCGGGAAAGCCTGCCACGCTTCAATGCCGGAAGGGTAAGAAAAGCCATGACAAACAGCATAAGAGGCAGATCCACCAATAGAGAAGAATTCATCCCTGCGATGGATTTGCTGTCAGGAATATCAAATGGCGCTAAAACGGAGGAAACTCCGCTCACCAGCACCAGATTAAAAAGGTTTGCACCGATCACATTCCCAAGAGAAAGGGCGCCATGTCCCTTTGCCAGCGAAGTGATAGCCGTTACCAGCTCCGGCAGGGAAGTGCCAAGAGCCACAAAGGTAAGAGCGATAACAGATTCCGGCACACCAAGCTCTGTGGCAATGATGGTCCCATTGTCAACCAGAAGATTTGCTCCGACAGCAATGAGAACTGCGCCTATGACCAAAAGCCCAATATCCTTTGCGGCAGAATTCTGCTTTCCCTCCTGTTCCTCAGAAGTAGCTTCAGGCTGCGGCTGCATTTTTACCTGCCGCACAGTAATGATCATGTAAACCACAAAGATCACCAGCAAAATGGCACCCACGCCTCTGGAAAACCGTCCTGTAAAATAAGCGACTCCCATATAAAAAAGAGCAGCAATAAAGAAAAAAATAACAGGAGTTTTCAGCGCGCGCCGATCAGTCCGGGAGGGACAGACCGCAATGGTAATGGCCGCGATAAGCGCCGTATTACAGATAATAGACCCGATGGCATTTCCATAAGCCATCTCTCCATGACCGCCCAGTGCAGAGGTAGCAGAAACCATAACCTCCGGCAGGGTAGTACCGATCGAGACGACCGTAGCGCCGATCAAAATCTCCGGAACATGAAAGCGATGAGCAATTCCCGTGGCGCCTTCTACGAACCAGTCGCCTCCCTTTATCAGCAGGATAAGCCCAACTATAAACAAAACTACAGGTATAAACATTTCCACATCTCCTTTAAAACATATTACTCAAAAATATTTCCACTCCAATGGCGATCAGGATGACTCCGCCCAGAATCTCAGCTTTTCCTGCAAGCCGTGTTCCGAAGCTTTTTCCGAGAAGCAGGCCGCACATGCAGATAAAAAACGTGACAGCAGCAATAATAAGTGAACAGACCAGTGCCATGAGCCCGTTATAATCTGCAATGGTAAATCCCACAGACAAGGCATCAATAGAGGTCGCAACTCCCTGAATGAAAAGAGCCCGCATTCCCACATCCAGATGTTCTCTTGGCTCATTCTTTCCGCGTATTCCGCCAATAAGCATCTCCCCTCCAATATAGCACAGAAGAATCAATGCAATCCAGGGGATAAATTTCCGGAAAGCCTGGAAATATCCTGCGATCGTGTGCACACATATCCATCCAAGCATAGGCATAAGAGCCTGAAAGCCTCCAAAAACACCGGCAATCTGGCACATTCTTTTTGGGCGCATACCGGATTCGTTTAATCCGTTTGCAAGAGATACGGAAAAGGCATCCATTGCAAGGCCCACACCCAACAGTGCGCTGTTCAGGAAAAAAAGGGCATTGTAATCCATTTTTCATTATCCTCCGTTATATTTATTTTTCCCGAAACAAGGCGAAAAAAAACCACATACAACCAAATGGTCATACATGGGACACAAAAAACAAAAAGACTCCATGTATACCATAAACAGTTATACATGAGTCTCGCAATTTAAAACAGGCCAGACCAAAAAGTCGATATGTTGACCTGTTACACGGCAAATACCGCGCTCGCTACTCCCCCACGGGAAACTTTCCTACATATTAGCAGTTTTGGAAACCATTGTCAATGAGAAATTTTATCCTGCTACTGTCCACGGGTGATATTCGACAGGGTATTTACATTGGGGCGATTTTTCGGTATGGTAATAGAAAAATTTAAAAAGAGGAAAAGGATTATGAGAATACGTTTTATTGAGGAAAAAGATATTGAGTCTGTGATGGAGATATACCGTTATTATGTGGAAAACACAGACATTACTTTTGAGTATGTGATGCCTTCCAGGGAGGAGTTTACCGGAAGGATCCGGGATATCCTGAAAAAATACCCCTATCTGGTAGCGGAAGAGGACGGTATTGTGACAGGATATGCCTATGCGGGGACGTTTAAGGGAAGGGCTGCCTATGACTGGGCGGTGGAGACTACCGTTTATGTAAGAAAGGATCTCCATAAAAAAGGAACAGGCAGAGCGCTGTATCTGGAGCTGGAGCATCTTTTGAAGGAACAGAATATCCAGAATCTGAACGCCTGCATTACGTGGCCCAATGAACCAAGCGAAGCCTTTCACAAAAGTCTTGGCTATAAGACCGTAGCACATTTTGAAAAATGCGGCTATAAATTTGAACGTTGGCTTGATATGATCTGGATGCAGAAATTTATAGGCAGCCATCCGGACAAGCCGGATCCGGTCATATGGCGAAGGAATATATCTTGACAAATGCCATATATTAGCATACACTAACTTTGGATAGATGATAAAAATTATCAATTACAGTCTGCGTGTAAGCTTTACCCAAGACTGAATCTATACTAAGGAAAGAGGATATACATATGACACTAAAAGACCTGCCGATCGGCAAAACAGCTACAGTTCGGGCTGTAGGAGGGGAAGGCGCACTCCGCCAGCATTTTCTTGATATGGGGATCATCCCCATGGCAGACGTTACCATGGTAAAATATGCGCCAATGGGAGATCCGGTGGAAATCCGTATCCACAGCTATGAGCTGACGTTGCGTCTGGCTGATGCCGAAAAAATTGAGATTGAAAATGTGCGCCAGGCGGAAATTGCAAAAACACATGTGAGAAAAAAAGCTATTCCTCACCCGGGACTTGGAGAGGGAGGAAAATACCACGAAAAAGCAGAGGAAAATCCGCTGCCGGAGGGAGAAACTCTTACCTTTGCCCTGGCAGGAAATCAGAATTGCGGAAAAACGACCCTGTTCAATCAGATTACAGGCTCCAATCAGCATGTGGGAAACTTCCCCGGCGTTACAGTTGACAGAAAGGACGGCTCCATCAAAGGCAGACCCAATACCCTTGTGACAGACCTGCCGGGCATTTATTCCATGTCCCCCTATTCCAGTGAGGAGATCGTGACCCGTAATTTTGTCCTGAACGAGCATCCGAAAGGGATCATAAACATCGTGGACGCCACCAATATTGAACGGAATCTCTACCTTACCATGCAGCTTATGGAACTGGATGTGCCTATGGTGCTGGCTCTGAATATGATGGATGAGGTGCGGGAAAACGGAGGTTCCATCCTGGTAAATCAGATGGAGGAAATGCTGGGAATCCCGGTAGTACCGATTTCGGCGGCAAAAAATGAAGGAATCACCGAACTGATCGATCATGCGGTACATGTGGCAAAATACCAGGAACGTCCAAAGAGGATGGATTTCTGCGATGCCAATGAGGATGGCGGTGCGGTGCACCGATGCCTTCACAGTATTATGCACCTGATCGAGGACCATGCCGAAAAAGCAGGCATACCTGTGCGCTTTGCGGCCAGTAAGCTTGCGGAGGGAGATGAGCTGATCCTCCGGCAGCTTGAACTTGATACCAACGAAAAGGAAACGCTGGAGCATATTGTAATACAGATGGAAAAGGAGCGGGGACTTGACCGGGCAGCAGCTATGGCACATATGCGTTTTGATTTTATTGAGAAGGTCTGTGAAGAGACAGTCATTAAGCCGCATGAAAGTAAGGAGCATTTGAGAAGTGAAAAAATCGACAGGCTTCTTACGGGAAAATACACGGCAATTCCCTGCTTTGTTGGAATTATGGGGCTGGTATTCTGGCTTACCTTCAGTGTGATCGGTGCAGGCCTTTCGGAGCTTCTGGAAATGGGAATCTCCGGTCTGACCGGGCTTGCGGAGTCTCTTATGACAAGCTGGAATGTGAACGAAGCTCTGTATTCTCTGGTGATCGATGGCATTTTCAATGGTGTGGGCAGTGTATTAAGCTTTTTGCCCATCATTGTAACATTGTTTTTCTTCCTTTCACTTTTAGAGGACAGCGGATATATGGCACGAGTTGCCTTTGTGATGGATAAGCTTTTAAGAAAGATCGGTCTTTCCGGACGAAGCATCGTACCTATGCTCATCGGCTTTGGATGTACGGTACCCGGCGTTATGGCAAGCAGAACCCTTCCCTCTGAGCGCGACAGAAAGATGACGATTCTGCTCACGCCTTTTATGAGCTGCTCTGCAAAGCTTCCAATTTATGCCTTTTTTACAGCAGTCTTTTTCCCAAAAAGGGGAGCGCTGGTAATGGTAGCATTGTATTTCGGCGGCATTGCAGTGGGGATCCTTATGGCTCTTCTTTTCGGAAAAACCATGTTTAAGGGCGAGGCTGTACCTTTTGTGATGGAGCTTCCGAACTATCGAATGCCGGGAGCTAAAAATGTTGGGCATTTACTCTGGGATAAGGCAAAAGACTTTTTGCAGAGAGCGTTTACTGTTATTTTTGTGGCGACGATCGTGATCTGGTTTTTACAGACTTTTGATGGTCATCTGAATGTAGTAAGTGATTCAAAGGACAGCATTCTGGCAGTTGCGGCAGGAGTCATAGCTCCTCTGTTTGCACCTCTGGGCTTCGGGGACTGGAGATTTTCCACAGCTCTGATCACCGGATTTATGGCAAAGGAGAGCGTGGTTTCCACTCTGTCTATTCTTTTTGGAAGTACGGCGGTACTTTCCGAGACGCTCACACCGCTGGCAGCGGTAAGCCTCCTTGTGTTTTGCCTGCTGTATACGCCCTGCGTGGCGGCAGTGGCATCCATAAAAAGGGAGCTTGGAGGAAAATGGGCTGTGGGCGTAGTGATCGGTCAGTGTGCGATCGCCTGGGCAGCAGCATTCATTGTCCGTCTTGTAGGTTTGCTGATTGGTATGGTATAATATGAACACTTAGCGAATGCAAGCCGAAGGCGCAGCATGAACTTAGTGACCATGGTATAATATGAACACTTGAGTAGAGAGGAGTGGCTTTATGACATTGCAGCAGGTTCTTGAAGCTGTGAAGGAGGGAAACATCTCGGTACAGGAAGCGGAAAAGCTTCTGAAAGCAGACAGTTATCAGGAGATGGGTTATGCAAAGCTTGACACCGGACGAAAGGAGCGTACAGGCTTTGGGGAGGTAATATACTGCAGCAATAAGGCTGACGACCACTTGCTGAATATATTTGAGAGACTTTACCGGGATGAAGGAGAAGTGCTTGGAACAAGAGCGTCCCAGGAGCAGTACGAGCTGATAAAGGCACATTTTCCCCAGGTACAGTATGATCCTGTTTCCAGGATCATTAAGATAGAGCCAGCGGATAAAAAGAGAGTAGGAAAGGTGGCTGTGTGCACCGCAGGAACGGCGGATATTCCGGTGGCTGAGGAAGCGGCACAGACAGCAGAATTTTTCGGTACCGCTGTGGAGCGGATCTATGATGTGGGGGTAAGCGGAATGCACAGGCTTTTTTCCAGGCTGGACACCATACAGAGCGCAAACTGCGTGGTGGCAGTGGCGGGAATGGAGGGCGCCCTGGCAAGTGTCATGGGGGGCCTTGTGAGCCGCCCGGTCATTGCTGTTCCCACCTCAGTGGGCTACGGAGCCAGCTTTCACGGGCTTTCCGCACTTCTCACCATGATCAATTCCTGTGCAAATGGAATCGCAGTAGTAAATATTGATAACGGCTACGGGGCAGGATATCTGGCAACGCAGATAAACCGCCTGGCAGTAGGCGAATAAGCGGGGGAAATATGGGAAAAACGTTATATCTGGAATGTTATTCCGGAATCAGCGGCGATATGGCGGTCGCCGCTTTGCT
The DNA here is from genome assembly GCF_964240875.1 of Ruminococcus sp. 5_1_39BFAA. Taxonomy (NCBI): domain Bacteria; kingdom Bacillati; phylum Bacillota; class Clostridia; order Eubacteriales; family Oscillospiraceae; genus Ruminococcus; species Ruminococcus sp. 5_1_39BFAA. The sequence continues at coordinate 37,065 of NZ_CAXSVO010000007.1, forward strand.
TGACTTAGGGGCGGACAGACAGGTGTTAAACGATGTTCTGAAAAGTCTGCCTGTCCAGGGATTTGATATTCAAACAAAACAGGTTATTAAATCAGGCATCAGTGCCTGCGATTTTGAAGTGGTGTTGGATGCGGCGCATGAGAATCATGACCATGACATGGATTATCTGCATGGGCATGAGCACCAGCATTGTTGCAGTCATGAAGAGCCGAATGGCGAAAAGGATCATCACGGTCATGTAAATTATCATGGTGAAAAACATCATCATGGCGCTGAGGAGTCTCATGAGGCGGAACATCATCACAGCCATGAGAAGAGTCATCATCACGAGCACAGAGGCATGAAGGAAATCAGGGAGATCATAAATAAAGCTGCTATGACACCACGTGCGCGAGGGACTGCCCTGCGGATTTTTGAAATCCTTGCGGAAGCGGAGTCAAAAGCGCATCAGGTTCCTGTGGAGGAAGTGCATTTCCACGAGGTTGGCGCGGTAGATTCCATTGTGGATATCATATCTGCAGCAGTCTGCCTGGACAACCTGGATATTACGGAAGCCGTGATTCCTGTTCTATGCGAGGGGACAGGAACTGTCCGCTGCCAGCACGGAATCCTGCCCATTCCTGTTCCGGCAGTGGCGAATATCGTCAGTGCCCACGGCATGGCGATGAACATCACCGCAGTCCAGGGGGAGTTGGTAACACCTACCGGGGCAGCGATTGCGGCGGCTATCAGAACCAGTGAGAAGCTCCCGAAGAATTTTTCTATTGAAAAAATCGGTGTTGGCGCCGGAAAACGTCAGTATGAGTGCCCGGGCATTCTGCGTGCCATGATCATTCAGGATAAGAGCGTTGGAACAGACAGGATCGTGAAGCTGGAAACCAATGTGGATGACTGTACAGGAGAAAACCTGGGATATGTGATGGAACAGCTTTTTGCCGCAGGAGCCAGGGATGTGCATTACACGCCGGTTTTTATGAAAAAGAATCGTCCCGCATGGCTTCTCACTGTCATCTGCGGAAGAGAAAAGGTAAAAGAGCTGGAGGAGATCATTTTCCGGGAAACCACTACCATCGGAATCCGGAAGGCGGAGATGGAAAGAACAGTTTTAAAACGGGAAATCCGTAAGATAGAAACTTCCCTGGGAACAGCGGAAGTAAAGGTGTGCGATCTGGGCGGGGAAAAGAAGTTTTACCCGGAATATGAGAGCCTTATAAAAATATGCCGGGAAACAGGAGTTTCCTACCAGGAGGCATACAGGCTGGCTGTGGAAGCCTGCTGCTGCCAGGAATGATGGAAGTGAAAAATATAATAAAATACTGCTTGATTTCCACCAGGGGATGATGTACTATATATGGTGCTGATTATTAAAAAGACTTACAACATGTGCCAACAATATGAAGGAGGCACCAGGAGGTTTACTTATGAACGTTCGAAAAAGAAGCGGCAAAGTAGTGCCCTTTGATGCGGAATTTATATCCAGAGCCATTTCACTGGCATCGGCGGCTACCGGAGAGGCAGACCCGGAGCTGGTAAAAAACATTACGGATGATGTGGTGAAACGTCTGGAGAAAAAGGGTAAGGAAATCGTTGACATTGAAAAGATCCAGGATGTGGTGGAGGATTCCCTTTTTGAGAACCGCTGCTACCAAACTGCAAAGGCGTATATCCTGTACCGTACGGAAAAGGAAAAAGAGAGAACAAACGGAAGCTGGAAGGAAGGATTGTTAAGCCGTGAGTTCTTAAGCCCATATAAACATGCTCCCAATCCTATGGAGCAGCTGGGCTCTTTTGTATACACCCGTACCTATTCCAGGTTCCTGCCCCGTATCGGCAGAAGAGAGTTTTGGTGGGAGACAGTAAGACGAGCTGTGGAGTATAACTGTTCCCTGGCTCCTACTACCCGTGATGAGGCGGAAAAGCTTTATGATAACATCTACCATATGCGCCAGTTCCTTTCCGGCCGTACACTGTGGGTGGGAAACACTCCGGTGGCAGAGGAATATCCTATGGCAAACTACAATTGTGCCTTTGAAGTAATTGATGATTTCCACGCATATCATGACCTTTTCTATCTGCTTATGGTGGGCAGCGGCGTGGGTGTCCGCGTGTTGAAGGAGGATGCTGCGAAGCTTCCCAAGATCCGCACCGATATGAGGATTCTCCATAAGGCATATGATGCGAAGCCTATGGGTGAAAGACTGGAGTTTACGGATGTGAATTACAGCGGAAGTACAGCAACCCTGTCCGTGGGAGACTCCAAGGAGGGCTGGGCGCAGGCTCTGGAACGCTACTTCGATATTATGACCAATAACGAATACGTGAAAATCAAAGAAATCGTAGTGGTTTATGATTCCATCCGTCCCAGAGGCGAGCGTCTGAAAAACTTCGGCGGAACTGCCAGCGGCTATGAATCCATGATGACCATGCTGGACAAGATCCACAAGGTGATCGTAAGCGCAGGAGCCAGGGATCACGCAAAGCGTACCCAGCTTCAGCCTATAGACCTTCTGGACATTGCAAATATTATCGGTGAGAACGTGGTATCCGGCGGTGTCCGCCGTACCTCTGAGATCGGTTTGATCGATGCAAATGATAAAACCTGTATTGAGGCAAAGAGCCGTCTGTACCGCCAGGTAAACGGACGCTGGGAAATCGATAAATCCATTGCACACCGCCAGATGAGCAACAACTCCATCTATTACCGGGAAAAGCCAACCAGAGAGATGCTTCACTGGCATTTGCAGCAGATGCGCTACTCCGGCGAGCCAGGCTGGATCAATGAAGAAGCAGGACGGAAGCGCCGCCCGAACTTTAACGGCTGTAATCCTTGCGGTGAGATCCTTCTGGACAGCCATGGACTGTGCAATCTGACCACCTTAAATGTAATGGCATTTGTCCATGACGGTGTTCTGGATGAGAAGGGACTTCTGGAGGCACAGAAGCTTTCCGCCAGAGCCGGATACCGTATGACCTGCCGCGAACTGGAGATCCACCGCTGGAATAAGGTGCAGCAGCGCGACCGTCTCCTGGGCTGCTCACTTACAGGATGGCAGGATATGGTAAATGCAGTGGGACTTGACCGGGAAGGGCAGATCGAGCTTTTGAAAAAGCTTCGCGAGACAGCACATGAAGCAGCGGAGAAGATTGCGGGAAGATTAGGCGGAGCGAAACCGCTTCTGATCACCACCGTAAAGCCGGAGGGAACTCTTTCCCTGCTTCCTACCGTATCAAGCGGTGTACACTATTCCCATGCACCGTATTATATCCGCCGTATCCGTATCAGCGCCACAGATCCGCTTTGCAAGGTGTGCGAAGATCTGGAGTATCCAGTATTCCCGGAGGTGGGACAGGATCCGGAGAATCCGATGACAAAGGTTGTGGAATTCCCGGTACAGGCACCTTCCGGCATGGTAAAGGCGGATGTTTCCGCTATTCAGCAGTTGGAAAACTATAAAATGTTTATGAAGTATTATGTGGACCATAACTGCTCCATCACGGTTCATGTACGTGAGAACGAGTGGGACCAGGTAGAAGACTGGGTTTGGGAAAACTGGGATGACGTGGTAGCACTTTCCTTCCTGAGCTACGATGATAATTTCTATGAGCTTCTTCCCTACGAAGAGATTTCTAAGGAGGAGTACGAAAAAAGAAAGGCGGCCCTGCGTCCCTTTAATCCGTCTCTGCTTTCTAAATATGAATATGATGAGACAGAACTGGATATCGGAGATTCTGAGTGTGTAAACGGTGTTTGCCCAGTCAGATAATAAATGAAAGTAAGACTTCCTGTTTTACCGTAAATTGCGGACAAGTCCCCCAGCATTGAGGACTTGTCCGTTTTTTTGAATGAAAGTTGCAAGCGCTGGAATAATATGCTACAATACAGGTTGATTCCCGTGAGGGTATTGAAATTAAAAACAGACGATGGAGTGAATATGAAAAAATATCTTGATAATTTCAGACAATACCAGTTTTTGTTAAGTGAGCTGGTAAAAAAAGGAATTAAACTGAAGTACCGCCGTTCCTATCTTGGAATCGTCTGGTCCATGCTGGAACCTCTGCTGACCATGGTGGTGCTGACCATTGTATTCGGAACTCTGTATGGAAACACAGACAAGACCTTTCCGGTGTACATCCTTTCCGGAAGGCTGCTCTATTCCTTTTATGCTTCCGCCACAAAGGGCGCATTGAAATCCATACGTTCCAACTCAGCGATGATTAAAAAGGTCTACGTGCCTAAATATCTGTACCCGCTGTCAAATGTAATTTTCAATTACATTATTTTCCTTATTTCCATGGTGGTGCTGGCTCTGGTAAGCCTTGTACTGGGAGTGAAACCTACCATTTATCTCCTGCAGGCTCCGGTGCCTCTGATCCTTCTGCTGTTTCTTGCTTACGGCTGCGGCATGATCCTGGCAACCATCGGAGTATTTTTCAGGGATATGGAATACCTTTGGTCCGTAGTGATGATGCTGATCATGTATACCTGTGCGATTTTCTATTATCCAAGTAAGCTGTTAAAGAGCGGCTGGTCATGGATTCTGAAATTCAATCCGCTGTACTGCATCATTCAGCTATTCCGCTCCGCTATTTTCGGAGAGCCCATGTACTTTCCGTACCTGCTTTACGCAGTGGTATTCAGCGCAGTGTGCACCATTATCGGACTGATCTGCTTTAAGAAAAAACAGGATAATTTTATCCTTTATATTTAATAGGAGAAAAAAATGAGTAAACCTGCCATAATCGTTGACGATGTAAGCATGAAGTTTAATTTAAGCAAGGAAAAGGTCGACAGCTTAAAGGATTATGTTATTAAAATGATAAAGCGCGAAATTCATTATAATGAATTCTGGGCATTAAAAAATGTTAGCTTTACTGTAGAAAAGGGAGACCGGGTAGGCATACTGGGTTTAAACGGCGCAGGAAAAAGTACGCTTCTGAAGGTTATTTCCGGCGTGTTCAAGCCTACGGAGGGAACAGTTACAAAATACGGCAAAACAGTTCCGCTGCTGGAGCTGGGGGCAGGCTTTGATCCACAGTATACAGGAACCGAAAACATCTTTTTGTATGGAGCCATGCTGGGCTACACCAAAAAGTTTATCGAGGACAAGTATGATGAGATCGTCGCTTTTTCCGAGCTTCAGAAATTTATGGACGTACCGGTAAAGAATTATTCCTCTGGTATGAAATCGCGTCTTGGTTTTTCCATTGCCACAGTGGTGGAACCGAAGATCCTGATCCTTGATGAGGTACTTTCCGTAGGGGATGCCAAATTCCGCAAAAAGAGCGAAAACAAGATCATGAGTATGTTTGACTCCGGTGTGACGGTACTGTTTGTATCACATTCTCTTGATCAGGTGAAGCGTCTCTGCAACAAGGCTGTCATTCTGGAAAAAGGCCAGTTGATCGCCTATGGAGATATTGATACTATATCAGAACAGTATAATAAGATGATCGGCTGATCTATGGGAGCAGGATGCTGTAGGAGGGATTATGGAGAAAGGGTTAAAAAAGGAAGATTCTGCAGCTTTAAAAGGTGTTGCCATCTTGCTGATGATTTTTCATCACTGTTATCGTTCAGAAGAAAGAATTGCAGCGCACCCAGAGTTGATATTTGCCCCATTTCGTGCTGGGCAGATATTGCAGGTAGGTCTGTATTGTAAAATATGTGTCTGCATTTTCGCTTTTGTGTCAGGATACGGACTTTTATATAGTTACCGGAAAAATCAGCAGGAAAGCTTAAGAATATCGGATGCCGGATGGGTAAAACATCATTTGCTTTCCACGCTTTCAGGCTTCTGGTTCATCTCGTTTCTCTCCTGTATTTTGCTGGGGTTAACTGGCAGGATCAATATAGAAAGATGGGGAAATACGAGAGTAAAGGTTTTTCTGGGGATTTTTTCAGACTGCCTGGGGTTGTCCGGACTTTTTGACGGAAAGACTTTGAACGGTTCCTGGTGGTATATGGGAGCTGCAGTTACATTTATTGTAATCTTACCTATACTTGCTGCTGTTATAAAAAGGTTTGGTGGTTTTGTCTGCATTGCTTTGATTTTTTTGTTGCCCAGAGTATTGGATATAGATTTTTTGGGCGGAAGATCGCCTTATTCTTTTCTGGCAGTATTTGCTTTGGGAGCAGTATTTTGTGAATACGGCTTATTTCAGCGGATTGAAATGCTGAAAGTGGTAAAGAATGAGAAATTAAATGAAGGAATCAGATTTTTCATACTTTTATTATGGGTATTGGCAGGACTTTGGAGCTATAAAAGGGTTCCAATCTCACAGTATTGGGAATACCAGTTTGTATGGATACCCACAGGAGTAATTCTGTTCTGTAAGGAATATTTATTTCGGATAACTTTTTTCAAAAAGATACTACAGTATCTGGGAAAACATTCCATGAACATCTGGCTTGTCCATACATTTGTAAGAGATCACTTGAAGGAATATGTATGGTCGGCAAGACATTTTCTTTTGGTACCGTTAGTGATTCTTCTGATTTCCCTTGTAATCAGCTACGCAGTAGATATTCTGAAAAAATACAGCGGATATGACAATCTGATTCAGTTGTGCAAAGAAAAGATGAAATGAGGATCTTTCTGTGAAAATATTGCAGGTGGGACTGGGAAATAACCCGGGAGGCATGGAAGCCTTTGTGATGAATTATTACCGGGAGCTTTCCAGACAGGGGATTTCCTTTGATTTCCTCTGTATGTATGAAAAAATCGCATATGAGGAGGAGATAAAAAGCCTTGGCGGCAGGGTTTTTTATGTCCCTAATGTAAAAAAAGATTATATTGGATATGTGAAGCAGGTGCGGCAGCTTTTAAACCGCGAAAAATATGACGTGGTGCATGTGAATATGCTTTCTGCAGCTAACATTGTACCTCTGCGTCTGGCGCATGAAGCAGGGGTAAAAAAAGTATTTGCCCATTCCCATAATGCTTCGGCTCCCGGGCTGGTGCGAAAAGTGATGGATCGGTGGAACCGTGGGAAGATCGCAACCTATGCCACCTTAAAGCTTGCCTGCGGCGAGGCGGCGGGACGGTGGTTGTTTGGGAATGCTTCCTTTGAAAAGGGAGAGGTTACGCTGGTTTCCAATGCCATTGATGTGGATAAGTATGTTTTTTCCTCTGAAAAGAGGGACAAGATCAGGCAGGAGCTTGGATTGGAAGGCAAGTTTGTGATCGGTCATGTGGGGCGTTTCGACCTTCAGAAAAACCATGAGGGCCTGATCCATATTTTCGGAGAGGTTGTAAAGCAGGACTCCCAGGCGGTCTTATGTCTGGTGGGAGACGGGGGGCTGAGAGAGTCGACAGAGGAGAAAATCCGCGCATCAGGTCTTGCGGCAAATGTAGTGTTTGCAGGGATAAGACAGGATACGGAAGCGCTGTTCTCTGCTTTTGATGTGTTCGTACTGCCGTCCTTATTTGAAGGGTTACCCTTTACCATGCTGGAAGCCCAGGCAAACGGCCTGTCCTGTGTGGTATCCGATACCATTACCCGGGAAGCGGCGGTATTGGAGGATCATGTGGAGTCACTGTCACTTGACGTGCCTTACAGCCTGTGGGCAGAGACGATACTAAAGCATAAAAATGAAAAGAGAAAAGATGAGGGCGTGATCAGAGAGAAGCTGGCTGACGCCCATTTTGACATAAAGAAAGAGGCAGGGCGGCTTTTAGCTCTGTATGAGGAATAAGATGCACAATAAGATTGATTTTGTCCTTACCTGGGTGGACGGCTCGGACGAAGCATGGCTTCAGCAGCGGAGACAGTATCAGCCGGGAAAAGGGGCAGACGGTGGAGAAAGCCGTTACCGTGACTGGGAAAACCTACAGTTCTGGTTCCGTGGGGTGGAGAAATTTGCTCCATGGGTCAACAGGATTTATTTTGTAACCTGGGGCCATTTGCCAAAATGGCTGAATACTGCCCATCCCAAGCTTACCGTTGTGCGGCATGAGGAGTTTTTAAAGAGAGAATATCTGCCCACCTTTAACATTAATTCCATTGAGCTGAATCTTCACAGGATCCAGGGACTTTCAGAGCAGTTTGTATTCTTTAATGATGACACCTTTTTGATCAATGACGTAAAAGAGGAGGATTTTTTTAAAAACGGTCTTCCCAGGGACTGCTGTATTGAGACAGCACTGGTCCAGGACGACATTGACAATCCTTTTGCCCATATTCTCATGAATGATGCCGCTCTTGTAAACATGCACTATAAAAAGCGTGAGGTTATCCGGAAAAACCGGAAGAAATGGTTTCACCCTGCCTACGGCAAGATGGTGCTCCGAAATGTCCTGATGCTTCCTTATCGTGATTTTTCCAGCTTTAAATATACCCATATGCCAAGTGCTTTTTTGAAAAGCACCTTTGAGCAGGTGTGGAGACAGGAAGAGGAGCTGTTGGATGAGCTGTGCCATAACCGTTTCCGCACGGTGTTTGATGTAAACCAGTATGTGATGAAATACTGGCAGTATATGGAGGGAAAATACGAGCCTCAGTCACCTAATGTGGGGAAATTCTGCATCATTGGACGTGATGATGCGGCAATGTTTGAGGCGCTTCGCAGGCAGTCACCCCAGATGCTTTGCATCAACGATGATTCTTCTATTGACAATTTCGGGGAGATGAAGCAAAAGGTTATAGATGCCTTTGAGAAGATTCTTCCTGAGAAATCGGAGTTTGAGCTATGAACATACAGTCCATAAAGAAAAAACTGAAGGAAGAGGGTCTTTTTCACGGGGGAATGTACTATTTCTGCCATTTTTTCTCAAAGGTTTCCTTGCCCCTGGTGGGAAAATGGACGGTAAATCACCGCAGTGTATGTGAAACTCGAATCGTGTTCAAAAACCGGGAAATGCAGGATTTTACCGACAATGCAAGAGCTTTGTTTGAATATCTGGTGGAAAAGGGGTATAATGAAAAGTATCAGATTATCTACATGGTTTCTGAGAAGAAGAAATTTAAATACCGGAAATATAAAAACGTAAAATTTGTGACAGCGGAGAACCGTTATGGATGGAACAGCCCTCGTGCCTATTATTACGGGGCAACAGCTAAGTATTTCTTTTATACAAATAATTCCGCAGATCTGAACCGCTATCACTGTCCGGGTCAGGTTACGGTAAACCTGTGGCACGGCTGCGGTTACAAGGGCGCTACCCGTGCGAATAAAAATATCCCACACAGTGATTCCATGTCTTATTTTGACTATGCAGTGGTGCCGGGTCCTGTTTTTGCAGAAACAAAATCAGAATACTGGCAGTGTCCAAAGGATAAAATCCTGCCGCTGGGATATCCGCGGTATGACTGGATGCTGGATAAGGATAATAATAAGACAGAACTTCTGGACAAGCTGTTTGGCTGGAAGGATGAGGAGACAAAGGCAGTGATCTGGATGCCTACTTTCCGCAAAAGCAGCCTGACAGGATATGGGGAAAACGACATCGAGCTTCCCTATGAGCTTCCGGCTGTGGAAGGTCCTGGCGATATGAAAAAGCTGGATGACCTTTGCCGGGACAAGAATATTTTGCTGATGATCAAAAAGCATCCCCTGCAGATCGGATGGTCTGGCAGTCAGGAGGGCTTTACCAATATCCGCTATGTGACGGAGGAGCTTCTTGAGAGCAAGGATGTGCTTCTTTACCGCCTGGTAGGCGTGTGCGACGGACTGCTTTCGGATTATTCTTCCATTGCGGTGGATTATATTTTGCTGGACAGACCCATTGGGTTTGTGCTGACAGATTTTGAAATGTATAAGAATGCCAGAGGGTTTGTATTTGAAGACCCGTTAAAATATATGCCGGGAGAAAAAATATATGATTTTTCCCAGCTAAAAGCCTTTCTTGCCCATGTGGGAGATGGTGAGGATTTATTTGCAGAAGAAAGACATCAGGTTTTGCCGGAAATGCACAGCTGTACGGATAACTACAGGAAGCGTCTGGCAGAGCAGCTCGGTCTGTGAAAGGAGCGGATAAAATGGGAAAACTGATTGGTTATACCCAGGGAACCTATGATATGTTTCATATTGGTCACCTGAATCTTATAAAAAATGCAAAAAGGCGGTGCGATTACCTGATTGTCGGCGTGAATACGGACGAGCTGGTGGAGAGCTACAAGCACAAACGTCCCATCGTGCCGCTGGAGGAGCGCGCGGAAATCGTGCGTGCCATCAAATACGTGGATGAGGTGATCATCACGAACACTCTGGACAAAAGAGAGATATGGGACAGGCTTCGCTTTGATGAAATTTACATCGGAGATGACTGGAAGGGGAACGAGCGCTGGGAACAGACAGGAAAAGAGATGGCAGCACTTGGATCAAAGCTTGTGTACCTGCCCTATACAAAGGATACCTCTTCTACTATGCTGAGAGAAAAGCTGAATCATTATTGAGGAAAAAGAGAATATGAAAAGAGCGAAAAGAATCATAGCGAAATTGAAAAAAATGTGGTCCGAGGATGGCATATCAGCCGTGTATCTTATGATGTGCGCTTATGTGACCTATGCCCTTTATGACAGATGGAAGATCAAAAGACTGCGGAAATTCCCTCCAAGGCTTGTGAACAACCGCATTCTTTTTGAGACTAACGATGATTTTACGGATAACAGCAGGGCGCTTTTTGATTATCTGGTGGAAAAGGGCTACAATGAAAAATATGAGCTTGTATGGCTTGTCCACGAACCGGAAAAGTACACCGCCTATGCTGCAAAGAATGTAAAATTTGTCCGGAATTTCAAAAAAGGGACGACCATCCGAAGGGCTCAGGCTTACCATTATGCCCTGACATCCCGCTACATCTTTTATACCCAGGCTTTTAACTGGATCGGAATGGCGAGAAAGAATCAGGTGTTTGTAAACCTGTGGCACGGCTGCGGCTATAAGGCAAACAAGAACAACCGAAAGGTTTTCTTCGATTATTGCCTTGTTCCGGGAGATGTGTTCATTGAGACGAAAAAGGAATTTTTCGGCTGCAGCTCCAAGAAGCTTCTGCCCTTGGGGTATCCTCGTTACGATATGATGCTTCGCGGCAGCGATACTGCCAGGGCTTATAAGGAACGGCTGTTAAAAGCAGCAGACAGCGAGAAACTGATCTTATGGATGCCCACCTACAGACACGCAACCAGCGAACGCCTTAACGAAGAGACGCTGAATAATGAGTTTAACATCCCGATCCTGGAAAATAAGGAGAAGCTTCTGGCATTTAACAATTTCTGCCGTGACAATCATATGCTGGTTGTGATCAAGAAGCATTATCTGCAGATTCCTTACGATTTCGGGGAGAATGTACTGACCAATATTGTTTATCTGGAAAATAAGGATCTGGACGAAAACGGCCTTCAGCTCTATGAGTTTATCAACTGTGCGGATGCCCTTGTTTCCGATTATTCTTCCGTGGCGATCGATTACCTGCTGCTGGACAGACCTCTTTGCTTTACGCTGGATGATTATGAGGCATACACAGAGTCAAGAGGATGGGTATTTGATGATCCGCTGGAATATATGCCGGGCGAACATGTATACAATATGGAGCAGTTTGAACAGTTTGTGCTGAATGTGAAAAACGGTAAGGATGAGTATTGCAAACAGCGCAGGGCAGTAAGAGAAAAGACTCACAATGTATGTGATAATTACTGTCAGAGAGTGCTGGATTACTTCCATATTACAAAATAAATCTCACTCCGGAAAAAAGGATACCACGACTATGAAAATATGTATTTGGGTAACAAAAATCTTTGATCTGGGAGGAACCAAGCGAGTGGTGACCCTCCTTGCAAACGAGCTGGTGAAGGAGCATGATGTTACTATCATGACTTATGAGGACCGCTTCCGGGAAGACAGGAACATGTATCACTTAAGCGAGGATATTAAGGTGGATTTTATTGACAATGACATGTTTGTAAACCGCCACCACACACCCGCTTTATGTTTCCGTTTTCTCGTTAAGAAATTAAATGAGAGATACGGTATTTTTAATAAAAAGTGTTTCAATTCCCTGTTGGCAGAGGCAATTTTTCCGAAAAAAACAAGGGAAAAATGGGTTGCCTACCTAAATGAACAGGATTACGATATCATTATCACAACGGCAGCCCTGAGCCTTCGTCTGGGAATGCTGGCGCCGGAGCTATCAGCAAAGACTATAGGCTGGCAGCACAACTGCTATGACGGATATATCCATGTACCGAAGGTGGTTTTCTGGAAGCAGGAATGCCTCCTTCAGGAATACCTTCCTAAGCTTGGAAGATATATTGTGCTCAGTGACTACGACAAGCGGGATTATAAAGAAAAGCTTGGCATTGATACAGAGGTGAAGATCAATCCGCGAAGCTTTGTCAGCGAAAAGAAATGTGATGTCAGCTCAAAGCGTTTTCTGATGGCTACCAGATTCGTATACGCAAAAGGTCTGGATCTTATGCTGGATTCCTTTGAGGAATTTTGTAAAGAGGACGATGAGTGGGAGCTTGATATAATCGGCGCAGGCGATTTGTTTGACAGTATTGTGGCAGATGCAAAGAAGCGCGGTCTGGATAAGAGAGTTCATTTTATCGGCTACACCAATGAGCCGGAGAAGTATTATCTGGGTTCCTCAGTTTTTCTTCTTCCTTCACGCTGGGAGGGCTGGCCAATGGTTATCATGGAAGCGTTTGAGTTTGGACTTCCGGTCATTGCTTACCATATGGGAGCCATGGATCTGATCATTGATGATGAAAAGACAGGTTTTCTTCCGGAGGCGTTTGACACCCACAAATTTACCCAGGCGATGTTAAAACTGGCTCACGATGATGAACTGAGAAAGCAGATGTCTGCTAATGCCATAGAAAAATCAGGGGATTTTGCTATCGAACATGCGGTAAAGGATTGGAACGGTTTATTCAGCCGTCTGACACAGAAATAAGCAGGCTGGCTGATAAAAGGAGAAGCCCATGAAGATTAGTTTAAAAAGTATCAAAAACCTGTTTGGGAAAGGAAAAAAGGAAACAGCGGAGCCTGTAAAAAGCAGTGAGGAAAAGCTTGCGGCTGCCTTAAAAACAGCTCAGGAGGAGCGCCGTTTTAACCTAAACGAGGATCTGCGGGCGCAGTATGCAGATTTTTGGGAGAACAGCGCCATAAAAGAAAATTGTATATTATATGAGGCATTTGGGGGCAGAGGCATGACCTGCAGCCCTCATGCCATTTTTAAGTATTTACTGACCCAGGCGGATTTTAAAGAGTTTCTTCACGTCTGGGTCATTGACGATTTTGACGACAACCGGGAGCAGATCGTTCTTTACAGGGATTATGAGAACGTAAAGTTTATTCAATATCAATCCCTGGAATACAGAGAATATCTGGCCACAGCCAAATATCTGGTAAATAATGTAAGCTTTCCGGGATATTTTACAAAGCGAAGGGATCAGGTGTATGTAGATACCTGGCATGGAATTCCGTTAAAGACCCTTGGATTTGACATCCCTGCAGGCAACATAAGCGCAGGAAATTCGGCAAAAAATCTGCTGGCAGCAGACTATCTTATCTCTCCCAACAGCTTCATGACGGAGATTTATAAAAGGGCATTTAAGATGGAAGGGCTTTATGAGGGAACCATTCTGGAGGAAGGACAGCCCAGAAATGACAGCTATTTCCACACGAACCGAGAGGATATTGTGAAGAAGCTGGAAGCCTTTGGAGTCTCAGTTGCACCGGATAAAAAGATCATTCTGTATGCGCCAACCTGGAAGGGCAGCAAGTATTCCAGCCCGGATACCAGCTTGGAAGCATATTATAAGATCATCCATACGATTGAAGAAAATGTGGATACCAGTCAGTATCAGGTATTTGTAAAGCCTCATCAGATCGTGTATTACCACATTAAAAACACCCAGGGGATTACCGGACAGTTTATTCCTGCGACAGTGGACACAAATGAGCTTTTATCTGTGACAGACATCCTGATTTCTGATTATTCCAGTATTTACTTTGATTATCTGGTATCCGGAAAGCCAATTCTGTTCTTTATCCCGGATCTGGATGAATATCTGGGATACAGGGGGCTTTATTTTGGCATTGACAAGCTGCCGGGGCCTATTGCAAAAAGCTATGAGGAGCTGGCAGAGCTTGTAAAGGACCCGCAGAAGGCTATGGAGCCTCACTGGAATAAATACAGGGAGGAAGCAAGCTGGGCATGTCCGAAGGATGACGGGGATGTATGCGCCCGTGTGGTTGATGCGGTTTTCCGGGGAAAGGAGTCCACTGCTGAGGTGAGATGCAGGGATACACATAAAAAGAAGGTGCTTTTATATGCCGGAGATTTTCTGGACGAGGACATTACTTACTCTGTTATGGCGCTGGCAGGATACCTGGATTATGAAAAATTTGATGTCACCCTCCTTGCAGGAGGCGAGGGAGATGAAAAGTCTGAGCGGAAATTGAAAAGCCTGCCCGGCCAGCTTCGTGTGCTTTACCGTGGGCAGCCCTTTAATGCCATGCCGCAGGAAAAAGCATATCATATGATGGCAGTGGATGGTGATCCGGAGGTACAGGAGCCGGTAAAACTTTATAAAAGGGAGATCCGCAGGCTTTTTGGTGAAGCAGAGTTTGACTATGCCGTAGATCTGACCGGAAAATCTTTGCTGTTTTCCAGGATTTTTTCACATATGGAAAAGACCAGGGTATGCAGCTTTGATAAGCTTTTGGTGGATACATGGCGGATACGGGAGCAGCTTTCCGCCCAGCCGGTGATCGTTTCGGAGAAAGATAGCTATTACATTGCAGAGATAGATGGAACCAATCCTACGGTCTGGAATCTGGAAACCATTGCGCCTCCGGATCCGGAAGAAACAGGCTTTGTGTGCATGGGAGGCTCAGAATGCGAAGCAGTGATGAACGGATTTGTCCATGTGCTGCAGAAGAACAGCCGCGCACGGTTGTATATCATGGAAGAAAAAAATCAGAAAAAGCGTCTGGAAAAGATGATCGTAGAAAAGCATCTGGAAGGGGCTGTACTCCTTCTGGGAAAACAGGAGAGACCTTTTGCGTTCATGCAGATGTGCGGCAATTTTGTCTGCGCACCGGGACAGAAGGAGACAAGCCTTTCTGTAATGGAAGCAAAGGCACTTGGTATGAAGCTTCTTCGTGAGGACTGTGTGACAGAAATAGAATACGCTTTTGAACCGGAGGAGTATAACAGAAAGCTCTGCCTGGAATTTGAGAGCCTGTTTGATGTGAGAGGATGAGGGAGCCAAGATGAGTGAGATAGAAAAGCTTCTGAGAGAAAATATAGAGGAATATGAAGCTGCCAGCCGTCAGGCCATGAAATATGTGGCTGAAAATAAAAAGGATCTGGAGCCGAAATATGAGTACGCTGGATATCTGGATAAACCGGTGAAGGAAAATCAGATTTTCTTTTTATGGGAAAATAAGGGCGCAGAATGGAGTTTGCCGAAAAAAATCCTGGACTATGTGCAGCATACCTACGGAAGGGAATATACCTGTATCTGCATGGCAAAGAGCGGTGTGAAGCTCCCCGGAAGTATGGGTGTGAAACAGGATACTCCTCAGTATTGGGAGGCGCTGGCCTGTTCCAAATATATCATCAGCAGTATGTCTCTGCCTCTGGCTTTTGTGAAACGAAAGGAGCAGATTTATTTTAATACCATGTCCGGCGCATATGAGGCGGAAAGCCTTGATACCACCGAAGGAATTTCGGTGCTGGCCCGTGAAATGCTGAAGACAGATTTTTCCTATGCAGTTTCCCCGGAAGAAGCAGAGAAGCTATGGACAGAAAAAACAGGAATTGGAAAGGTCTATGACGGAGTCATCCTGGTAAGCAAAGAGCCGGAGGAGGATGCAGGCGAAATAGGAGAGATCATCCTGGGAAAAAAGGCAGAGGGAATAACAGGAAAAGTGGAACGTCTTACCTTTAGAGAGCCGGGAAAGAAAAAGCTTCTGGTGCTTACAAGCTGGAAGGCAGAGCGCGAACAAAAGCTTGTTATCCGCAGATTTCTGAGGGAAATCGACAGAAGCCGGTATGATGTGGCGGTGATGAGCGCCTGGGTAAATGAACCGGGGGCCTTCAGGGATTTTGCTGTCTCTGTTCCCGGGAACATGGCAAAGGTGATGTACCGGGGCCGTATGGTCATGAATGAGGAGGATTACCGGAATTACAGGATCATCGAAAAGAATCCGGATGTGTACGTGAAGTATGGAGAAGTGCGGCGGTATGTAAACAGCTTGGTGGAACGGGAGTGGGGCCGTGCGCTGGGAACGGGCTTTTGGGATGTATGCTTGCTTCTTGGCAGTATGGGCTATCTTCAATATTATATGGCTGCAGGTCTGGGGGCAAAGACAAAGGTTCTTGTGGATCTTGATTTCCTGGCCTATATCCGGGAAAAGCATCCATCCAAATGGCGTGTGGGAGTAACGGTATTTGACCGTATTTATGCTCCGTCAGGCAGCGTGAGCCTGGCTGATTATGGAATGGAAAACCGGATACGGGCTATGCGGCTTCCTGTATTCGTATCAGAAAAGCCATCGGATGTGCCGGAGACCGTGCAGTTTAACGGAAATCCCTATCTGATCTGTGACAAATGGCAGAATGAGGATGGGAAAACGGGTATGAAGCTTGTGCAGCTTCCCTCAGAGGG
Source organism: Ruminococcus sp. 5_1_39BFAA (assembly GCF_964240875.1). NCBI lineage: Bacteria > Bacillati > Bacillota > Clostridia > Eubacteriales > Oscillospiraceae > Ruminococcus > Ruminococcus sp. 5_1_39BFAA. Next base: position 53,688 of record NZ_CAXSVO010000007.1, read on the forward strand.
CGGCTTCCTCGTAAATGGCGATATGCTTCCGGATGAGAAACGGAAGGAGGCGTTAAAAGCCCTTGGCAAAGAACATAGCATTTATGTGCTTGGAATGAACGCTGCCGGTTATACCTCCTTTTTGCCGGATGCAGTGGTGTTGGATGAGTTTGTTCGTCAGGGCTTGTATCTTCTCCCCTCTGCATGGACATTCTACGGAAGATTATCCGGCTATTTGGGGGATTCCAGACTGGACCATGATGTACTGAGTGATATTTGCAAGGCTTATGGGGTAAATGTCTGTGAGACAGTGGAAGTATAAAATAACAGCCGGAGATGAGGGGAAATCTCTGGGAGAGATATTAAAGGCGGCGGGTTTTTCCAAAAAGGAGATCAGCCGCCAGAAATTTATTGCAGATGGAATTACGTTGGACGGAGTGAAGTGCAGGATCAGTGAGCATGTCCGTTCCGGTCAGACAATAGCTCTGCATTTCAGGGAAGAGAAGGGGATGGCGCAGGCAAAGAGCAGTTTCGTACCATCGGTTCTTTATGAGGATGATTGCCTTCTCATTGTGGACAAGCCCTCCGGGTTGTCCTGTCATCCCGGGCGGGGACATTATCATGACAATCTGGGTACCTTTGTTCTGGCATGGTGCAGGGAGAGGGGAGAGGAATTTCCGATCCGTCAGATCGGCCGCCTTGACAAGGACACGTCGGGAATCGTGGTGTTTGTAAAGGACCAGATGACGGCGTCCAGGCTGTGGAAGCAGCGGAGCAGGGGCGAGCTTGCAAAGACCTACTATGCCGCTGTTCACGGAAGGCTGCCGCAGCAGGAAGGGATCATTGATAAGCGCATGTGCAAGGTACCGGGAGAAAAGAATAAAATGCAGGTCTGCACGGCGGGCATGGAGGCCGTGACTTGCTACCGTGTCCTGAAGGAGACTGTGTTTGAGGGAGGGCTGATTTCAATAGTGGAGTTCTCTCTGAAAACAGGCAGGACGCATCAGATCCGAGTGCATATGGCAAGCCTGGGAAATCCGGTTCTGGGAGACAGCATTTACGGAGTCCGGGATAAGGCATCAAGACTTTGCCTTCATGCGGGAAAAGTAAGGCTGACACACCCCTTTACGGGGGAACACGTTGCGGTTGAAGCAAGCGCAGATTTTATGGAACTTGGGTAAGGACTTATGAGAGGAAGGATGAGAGGCTATGGAACAGCAGAGGGTTATTTTTCATATTGATGTAAATTCGGCTTTTTTGTCCTGGGAGTCCGTGTACCGGATAAAGGTTTTGGGGGAGGAGCTTGACCTTCGGACTATTCCGGCTGCTATCGGAGGAGATGAAAAACAGAGACGGGGAATTATTCTTGCGAAATCCATTCCTGCCAAAAAATTTGGCGTGCGCACAGGAGAAAGCATTATGGAGGCAAGAAGGAAATGTCCTCAGCTATACCTGGTTCCCTCTAACTATGAACTGTATAAGAAAAATTCCAGGGCATTTATGGCAATACTCCAGGAATATTCTCCGGATGTGGAGCAGTATTCCATTGACGAAGCATTCATCGATATGACAGGAATGCAGGCGCTTTTCGGAGAGCCTGTAAAAGCGGCGTATACCATTAAGGACCGCATTCGGGATGAGCTTGGATTTACGGTGAACGTGGGGATTTCCCGGAATAAATATCTGGCAAAAATGGCTTCTGATTTTGAGAAGCCGGATAAGGTACATACTCTTTTTCCGGAGGAAATCCAGGAGAAAATGTGGCCTCTTCCTGTGGGGGACCTGCTTTTTGTGGGCAAATCCACTGTGAAAAAGCTGGAAACCATGGGAATCCATACCATTGGCGAGCTGGCAAAAACGGACCGGGAAATTCTGAAAAAGACTTTGAAAAAGCAGGGGGAAAGTATCTGGAATTTTGCCAATGGGATTGATTTTTCACTTGTTCAGACAGAGCCGGAGATGAATAAGGGATATGGTAACAGCACCACTATAAGCTTTGACGTGACGGATGCGGAGGCGGCGCGGACCGTGCTTCTGGCACTTTCAGAATCCGTTGGCGCGCGGCTTCGGAAGGATCAGGTGAAGATTCAGGTAGTAAGCGTGACCATTAAGGATAACCAGTTGAAAAAGATGTCTCACCAGAAGATCTTGCCGTCAGCTACAGATATTACCAATGAGATTTACCAGGCAGCCTGCGAACTGTTCGAGGAGCTGTGGGACGGAAGACCCATACGGCTTCTCGGGGTACAGACAAGCCATACAAAGGAAGAGGAAGCGAGACAGCTTTCACTTTTTGACGATGGAAGCTATGAGAAATGGGAGCAGATGGACCAGGCGGTAGATGCCATACGGAAGAAATATGGACGGGATGCGGTAAAACGCGCTTCTTTTTTGAAAAAGGATTCTATTAACAAAGGATTCAGCATCCGGCATCGGGGAGATTAAACAGGAGCAGCCATGAGGCTGCTCCCATTCTGTGAACGCTTATGCTCTTTTCATTTTTCCGATGATCCAATTCAGAAGCTGATTATAATGCAAAAGCTTTTTCAACTGCTCTATGGCAATGGAGACAACCAGAGAGTCCGCAAGCAGCACCAGCACGATGAGAACCGGATACTGGAAGGAGTAGGTGAAATCATAAAACCATTTTACACGGATAAAGTTATGCACAAGGAAGATATTAGCAGAGTAAATTCCCAGGAATTTCAAAACCTCTTTCAGTATCGGAATACGGAAGAGAAATTCACAGCAGAAGCAGACTATGATCAGCGGGATAATGGCATCCCAGAAACAGTATAATTCTGACTTCAGCGGTCCCTCCCTTAAGACCATTAGAACAAACAGGGAAAAGCCTTCGAGGCAGAATTTCAAAATACTGTTTCCAATCTCTGACTGGATGAGCCTGCAATGAACCCAGCGTGTAATGGTATTTCCATAGGCGCACACCACTCCTATGGCGACACACATAAAATAGTGACGGATATTTTTATCGCGGAATTCCACTACAAAATTCAGTACTGTGACCAGCGCCATAAAGGGCACCGTGCCGATGCGTTTCAGCAGCAGATAAAAAAGCGGAACGATCAGAATAATAAAAATGGCAAGACCATAGTACCAGAAGGTGGCAATAAGGGTTGGCGTTTCAAAAAAATTGGCAAGGCCAAGCATATCCAAAAGGAAATATTCCGCATTATCCGGGAATTTGGTCCCATAGCATTCCGAAAGTCTGCCGGGAGTCAGAAAAATGCTGGCAGCTTCAATGAGAAGAAATGCAAAGATAAAGGTTCCCAGCAGCTTTACAAGGCGTGAGCTGATAAGATTGCCAATAGATTTGCTGAGTGTACGGGCATCCGTATCCGTATTCATGGACATCATTTTTTTCGTCAGACCATAGGCGCTTATGAAAGCAAAGAGGCTGACGCAGATTTTACAGAACAGCGCAAGATAATTCAGATAATATTCCGGAAAAAACAGCTTTAAGGTCTGGCCTTCATAACGGTCCGGTCTTAGAAAGCAATGATGAAAAACCAGGAGAATGATGGCAACGCCTTTCAGACAGTTGGAATAGTCAATGCCGAAGATGTCAGTGTCATTTTCTCTCTGGGAGGTACGAAGCGAATCATACATTTTTATACTCCTTATTGATCTTTCTGGTTAAGTTTTTACATAGACACACTATGTTATTTTAATAGGTGAAATTATAGCATAGATGTAGACCATCCTTTAGAATCTATAGAAGTCAGCACCATATTCTTTAGAAGAGAACCCCGTCTTCCATCGTAGTACTAGGAAAGTTCCGTCGTTTTCATTTTTCTACTTTGTTCATTTGTTCCCCTGACCCTCGATTTTTCCTATATTTACAGCAAATTTTCAATGCCCTTTTGGGGCTTTTTTTATTGAAAAAATTTTTAAGATATGTTATAATAATAGCACTTTATAGCACTTTATTCGGAGGTCGGTTATGGCATACTATTTAAGAAAAGAAAAGAAGAAAAAAGGGATATATTTACAAATGTACGAATCCCACTGGGATAAAGAAAAGAAACAGCCGCGTTCAAAAAGTGTCATGGCTTTTGGCTATGTAGATGAACTCATTTCTGATGAAATGCCGGATCCTGTCGCTTATTATAAAGAGTTTGTGAAACAGAAAAACGAGGAACGTGCTGCGGCTTTCGCCGAAGAAACCCGTCCGCGCGCTTTTGCTGCCCCCGTGGAATTCAACCTCGGACATTTTCTCCTCCATACACTTTTAGAAGAACTGAATGTCAAGGAAGTCATAGACATCCTGGCAGCTCAAATGCACTTTCAGTTCAGTGTATACGATATGATCGCCCAGCTTATTTTTGCCAGGATTATTTATCCCTGTTCGAAATCCAAGACCGTTTCCACTGTTTTCCCCCATCTTTACAACAGCTCCCCGATCTCAGAGGATCAGGTCTACGATGGATTGTCCTTTATCGGTGAATCCTATAAAAAATATATCGAACTCTTTAACCATTGTTATGAGCAGCACTATCAGAGGGATTTCAGCAATGTATTTTTTGACTGTACGAATTATTATTTTGAGATTGACCTGCCCTGTGAAGATAAGCAGAAAGGACCTTCCAAAGAGAACCGGCATGATCCTATCATCGGTCAGGCGCTTCTCCTGGATGCAGATCTGGTTCCGCTGGCCATGCAGATGTATCCCGGAAATGAATCCGAGAAACCTTATATCCGAAAGATCATTGAGGAAATGAAGAGCCGCTATAAAGTCTCCGGAAAGACAGTGCAGGTCGCAGATAAAGGGCTCAACTGTGCCAGAAATATCTATGCTGCCGTGAAAGAAGCGGACGATGGATATATTTTCTCTAAATCCATACATGGCAGAAATTTAAGTGGGAAAGAAAAGAAATGGGTCGTATTAGAAAATGATGAAAATGTATGGGAGAATCACACGGATAAAGACGGGAAGCTCTTATACCGTCTCAAGTCCTGTGTAGATACCTTTTCCTATCAATTTAAAGAAACCGATCCCAAAACAGGGGAAGAAACCGTGACTGTTTTTTCAGTAAAGGAAAAACGGATAGTTTCTTACAATCCGGCCCTGGCTAAAAAGCAAAAAGCCGAGATCATGAAAATGGCAGACAAAGCTTCCAACTATACGACTTATAAGAAAATGACCCGGGAGGAATTAGGGGATTCTGCGAAATACATCAAAATAACCAACAAGGACAGGAACGGAAAGAAAATCCAACCTGTTATAGAGATTGACCAGGAAAAGCTGGATGAGGATCTGAAGTATGCGGGGTACAATCTTATGGTTACATCAGAGCTGGATATGGAGCCGCTTCAGGTCTATCAAACATATCATAACTTGTGGAAGATCGAGGAATCCTTCCGGATCACGAAATCTTATCTGGATGCGCGCCCGGTTTATATGCAAAAAAAAGAAACAATCTATGGGCATTTTTTAATCTGCTACCTTAGCTTGTTTCTTTTAAGAGTATTAGAGATCAAAGTTTTTAAAAACGAGATCAATTCCTACGACCTGATTCACTTTATACGCGACTTCCGGGTCGCAAGAGGCGCAGATGGCTCCTATATCAATATATCCAGAAACCAGGCAGTCAACGAAAAAATCAAAGAGTTGACCGGAATAACCAATCTGGATGCTTTGTATCTTTCCAAAAAGGAAATCGAAAATTTCTTCCAAAACTGTATGTTGCTTGACTCCTGAGTACTAGGTTTTGAGAGAAACGACGTAAGTCAGGTAGCATAGATGTAGACCATCCTTTAGAATCTATAGAAGTCAGCACCATATTCTTTAGAAGAGAACCTTATAGTTCAATCCCTGCAAGTGGTCAATTTCCGCTCAATTTCCGTGAAGATAAAAAACGTAAAGTAGGTATTGACGAAAAAGGGAAAAAAGTGTAGAATAACTTCAGCTCATTAAATTTATAAAAATTTAAAGTGAGAAATTCTGCGAAGGGAATCAGTAGAGACAGAAACCTGACCTACAGAGAGCTGCGAATGGTGGAAAGCAGCGGTTGGCCTGTTTTGAATATCATCCCTGAGAAGGGAAGCCGAACACAAGGAAGTGCCAGTAGGTTTCCACGGTCGTTCCCCGTTACAGGAACCGCGTATGCCGGTACGTTGTTGGATCGTACTTGTTTCAAGGTAGAAACAGGGTGGTTGCGGATAGTTGTCCGTCCCTAGTTTGGGGACGGATTTTTTTCGTTTAATCCAAAATCCGGCGAGTAACAAGAGGAGGAAAGAGCATGAAAAATTACAAAAAAATCATGAACGCAGTGGCGGCAGTAGAAAAATTCATACTGATCATTTCTACCCTGCTGATTCTGGTCCTGACAGTGGGAAATGTATTTTCACGTAAAGTCATCCATCGTTCCTGGTCCTTTACAGAGGAACTGGTGGTAGCTGTGTTCGTACTGATCACACTGATGGCGGCAGCTTTGGCGTGCCGGAACGGTGAGCTTGTGAACCTGACCCTGATCACGGACCGTCTGCCGGAAAAGCTGAAAAAGCCATCCGTCATCCTGATCACCGTTTTAAGCATTATTTTTACAGCAGTCCTGTTCAAGTACGGTATGGACAAGGTTATCACACAGTTAGAAAATGGCAAAAGAACCTTTGTCCTGAACTGGCCGGAGTGGATTTTCTGGTCCTTTGTACCGATTGGGGCAGCCTGCATGATTCTTCACTTTATTGAATATTGTGTGGATTTCTGCACAGGCAATATGAAAAAGGAGGATAAATAAATGATAAGTGCAATCCTGTTTATTTCATTTTTTGTTTTCCTGATCCTTGGAGTTCCCATCGCGATCTGCCTGGGACTGTCCTCTATCTGTGCGATCCTTTATTCAGGAACATCTTTAACAATTGTTGCGACAAATATGTATTCAGGAATCAGCAAATTCCTGCTCCTGGCAATTCCATTCTTCGTACTGTCAGGAAATATTATGGCAAAGGCTGGTATCTCCAAACGTCTCATCAAGTTTGTAGATACCTGTGTAGGACATAAAAAGGGCGGTATCGCTATTGTGTGCGTTATCGTAGCCTGCTTCTTCGGAGCGATTTCCGGCTCCGGACCTGCAACAGTTGCAGCTCTTGGAGCGGTATTGATCCCGGCCATGGTGGAGGAGGGAGGATTTTCAGCACCTTTCTCTACGGCATTGATGGCAACTTCAAGCTCCATCGCCATCGTCATACCGCCAAGTATTGCCTTCGTTGTATACGCTTCCATCACAGGCGTTTCCATTGCAGATATGTTTACCGCAGGTATTGTACCCGGTATTTTAATGGGGGTTGCTCTGGTAATCGTGGTTATGCTGGAAGCAAAAAAGCACAATATCAAGCCGACCCACCAGAGAGCCACCGGAAAAGAGAGATGGACAGCCTTTAAGGATGCCTTCTGGGGCTTCCTGATGCCAGTCATCATCCTTGGCGGTATTTACGGAGGTGTCTTCACTCCTACCGAGGCGGCAGCCGTATCTGTTGTTTACGGACTGTTTGTAGGTATGGTGATCTACCGCGAGGTAAAGTTAAAAGATCTGGCCGATATTTTTGTGGAATCTGCAAAGACCACAGGAGGTATTATGCTCATTGTGGCATGTGCATCCCTGTTCTCTTACGTCTGCACAAAATTCGGTATTGCGGAAGCTGCTTCCGCACTTCTTGCAAGCATTGCACATAACCAGTTTACGTTCCTGCTGATCGTAAACATTATATTCCTGATTGCAGGCTGCTTTATTGACGCAAACTCTGCAATGTACATTTTTATCTCGATCATGCTTCCGGTGTGCAAAGCCCTTGGCTATGACCTGGTGGCATTTGGTGTGATGGCAACCGTAAACCTTGCCATCGGACAGGTAACACCGCCTGTTGGTGTAAACCTTTTCGTTGCAATTGGAATCAAGATCAAAAAGGGAATGGAGGTTACTCTGCAGCAGATTTCCAAAGCAGTGGTGCCGATGCTGGTAGCGAGTGTAGCGGTTCTGGCTGTTGTAACTTATGTTCCGGCAGTTTCTGTAGCGCTTCCAAAAGCGCTGGCAAAGAACGGATCTTATTCCGGTAATCCGGGAACTGGTGCGGCTGAGGTGGCTTCCAATGACGAGACAGCCGACAGCGGCAACGGGGACAATTCCTTTGACACCATCGGCGACTACAGCGACCTTGACTGGCCGGAGATGGAATGGAACTTTGCCTGCTCCACAACCGAAACCTCTACCTGGGCAGACGGCGGTCGTAAGTTTGGCGAGCTGATGGAGAAGGCTACCGGAGGCAAGGTAAAGGTTAATGTTTACGCTGCCGACCAGCTTACAAACGGAAACCAGTCTGAAGGCATCCAGGCGCTGATGAATGGCGATCCGGTACAGATCTCCATGCACTCTAACCTGATCTACTCCGCATTTGACCCGAGATTTAACGTGGTATCCCTGCCGTTTATCTACGATTCCGTAGAAGATGCGGATGCTAAATTCGACGGTGCAGCCGGAGAAAAAATGAAAGAGATTTTAAATGAATACGGTCTCCACTGCATGGGTATTGCAGAAAACGGCTTCCGTGAGCTGACCAACAGCGTGCGTGAAGTAAAATCCGTGGAGGATATGAAGAACCTGAAAATCCGTGTAGCAGGCTCCAATCTGCTGATGGAATGCTATAAGAGATGGGGCGCAGACGCTACCAACATGAACTGGTCTGAGACTTACACCGCACTGCAGCAGAATACGGTAGAGGGCCAGGAGAATCCGCTTCCGGCTATCGATGCGGCAAGCGTGCAGGAGGTTCAGCCTTACTGCTCCATGTGGGATGTAATTTATGACTGCCTGTTCTTCTGTATCAACCAGGAAATCTATGACGGACTGACACCTGAGCAGCAGGCTGTTGTAGATGAGGCGGGCCAGAAAGCTGTTGAATACGAGCGTTATATTAACCGTTCCGGCGATGAGGAGATCACCAGCCGTTGGGAGGACAAAAATGGCGTGACCTTTACTGCTAAGGAGGATATGGATATTGACTCCTTCAGAGAAGCAGTAGAAGGCATTGACCAGTGGTATATTGAGCAGTTAAAATCTGAGGGATATGATGACGCCGAGGAGTTAGTGGAAAGCTTTACCTCTGACGCGGATGTTCCTGTTTTTGATGTGGCGGATCACAGTGACCTTGACTGGCCGGAAATGGAGTGGAATTTCACCTGTTCCACCACAGAAACCAGCACCTGGGCAGAAGGCGGCCGCAAGTTCGGCGAGCTGATGGAAAAGGCCACAGGAGGAAAAGTCAAAGTCAATGTTTACGCTGCTGACCAGCTTACAAACGGAAACCAGTCCGAAGGAATCCAGGCGCTGATGAACGGCGACCCGGTACAGGTTTCCTTACATTCTAATCTGATCTACTCTGCGTTTGACCCGAGATTTAATGTGGTATCCCTGCCATTTATCTACGATTCTGTGGAGGACGCAGATGCAAAATTCGACGGTGCAGCCGGAGAAAAGATGAAAGAGATCTTAAGTGAATACGGGCTTCACTGCATGGGAATCGCAGAAAACGGCTTCCGCCAGCTTACAAACGGCGTGCGCGAGGTCAAATCCGTGGAGGACATGAAAAACCTGAAGATCCGTGTGGCAGGCTCCAATCTGTTGATGGAATGCTACAAGAGATGGGGAGCAGACGCCACCAACATGAACTGGTCTGAGACCTACACTGCATTGCAGCAGAATACAGTAGAAGGCCAGGAGAATCCGCTTCCGGCAATTGATGCGGCAAGCGTGCAGGAGGTACAGCAGTATTGCTCCATGTGGGATGCAATTTATGACTGTCTGTTTTTCTGCATTAACCAGGAGGTTTATGACAGCCTGACACCTGAGCAGCAGGCAGTTGTGGACGAATGCGGACAGCTTGCAACGGAATACGAGAGATACATCAACCGTTCCGGCAACGAGGAGATCATGAGCCGTTGGGAAGAGAAAAACGGTGTGACCTTTACAGCAAAGGAGGATATGGAGCTTGATTCCTTCAAGGAAGCTGTAGAAGGTGTGGAAGACTGGTTCGTAGAGGAACTGAAAGCACAGGGCTACGATGATGCACAGGAGCTTGTAGACAGCTTTACTTCCGAGACTGAGACGGCTGCCGAAGAAAAGACTTATGACGTGGCAGATCACAGCGACCTTGACTGGCCGGAGACGGAATGGAACTTCACCTGTTCCACAACAGAAACCTCTACCTGGGCAGAAGCAGGCCGTAAGTTCGGTGAACTGATGGAAAAAGCCACCGGAGGAAATATCAAAGTCAATGTTTACGCAGCAGACCAGCTTACAAACGGAAACCAGTCCGAAGGAATCCAGGCGCTGATGAACGGCGACCCGGTACAGGTTTCCTTACATTCCAATCTGATCTACTCTGCGTTTGACCCAAGATTTAATGTGGTATCTTTGCCGTTTATCTACGATTCCGTGGAGGACGCAGATGCAAAATTCGACGGTGCAGCCGGAGAAAAGATGAAAGAGATCTTAAGTGAATACGGGCTTCACTGCATGGGAATCGCAGAAAACGGTTTCCGCCAGCTTACAAACGGCGTGCGCGAGGTCAAATCCGTGGAGGACATGAAAAACCTGAAGATCCGTATGGCAGGCTCCAATCTGTTGATGGAATGCTACAAGAGATGGGGCGCAGACGCCACCAACATGAACTGGTCTGAGACCTACACTGCATTGCAGCAGAATACAGTAGAAGGCCAGGAGAATCCGCTTCCGGCAATTGATGCGGCAAGCGTGCAGGAGGTACAGCAGTATTGCTCCATGTGGGATGCAATTTATGACTGTCTGTTTTTCTGCATCAACCAGGAGGTTTATGACAGCCTGACACCTGAGCAGCAGGCAGTTGTGGACGAATGCGGACAGATCGCTACAGAATATGAGCGAGACATTAACCGTTCCGGCGATGAGGAGATCATGAGCCGCTGGGAAGAGAAAAACGGTGTGACCTTTACAGCAAAGGAAGATCTGGATATTGATTCCTTCAAGGAAGCTGTAGAAGGCGTGGAAGACTGGTTCGTAGAGGAACTGAAAGACCAGGGCTATGATGACGCCCAGGAACTTGTGGATACCTTTAAAGAATAAAAGTTAAAAGAGAAAGGGGACTGACGTATGGATGCGCCAGTCCCCTTTGCATTACAGGATTCCCATGATCCGCAGTGCACACCAGACAAGAAGAAGCGCCATGACTGCATTCATAACCTTATAATGGTCTGCGTAGAAGCGGTTCAGAATATTTCCGGCAAACGCCCAGATGAGATTTCCCAAAGCCCCCAGGATCATAAGATACACAGCGAAAAAGAAGAGAACAGGAATGGCTGACTCATATGGAAGTATGTAGGAAGAAAACATAGTCAGTCCGTAGATGATAATCTTCACATTTACAAGCTGAAGAAAGATTCCCATCACATACGAGGGCTCTTTTTCCTGTACGCTGGCAGAGGGTGGCTGACGTTTGGCTGTCTGCCAGGCAAGATAAAGAATATAGGCAGCGCCGATATATTTCATGACAGGCTGGATACCGGGGATGAGATTTCCCAGGGTGCTGCAGAAAATTCCGCTTAAGCACATAAGAGTCAGGGAGCCGGTCCAGATACCAAGCATAAAACGGAAATTCTTTTTTACACCGTATTGGCTGGCAGTTGATAAAAGCAGAATGTTATTAGGTCCCGGGGACCATACAGTAATGATGGCAGAAAGAGTCATATCGATAAAAACGGATATAGGCATGGAAAGATTCTCCTTTTATATTTCTGCCGTCTATTATAATATTTTTCAGTGGGTTTTAAAAGTATTTTTCTGATAGATTTCCATAAAAAGGTCGAAAAATAAATAAAGATATGTTATAATATTCATAATATTTTCAAAATACTATCTAAAATGAAAGAAAATAGAAAGGAAGAGGAGGAACGGCGTATGTTAAAGAACTGGGCTCCGGAAGAAAGACCGGAAAAGGAAGAAATCAAGGAGCGGCTAAAAGCGGCCAGCCAAAAGCTTTATGAACTGCAGATGAAGATTAAGGAGCATAAGCTTCCTGTGCTTGTGCTGTTTGAAGGATGGGGTGCTTCCGGAAAGGGCAGCTCTATTGGAAAGGTCATCAAAAATATAGACCCGAGATTTTTTAAAGTAGCTACCATGTCTGCTCCAACAGAAGAAGAACTGCGCCGACCATTCCTCTATCGGTATTTTAAGCAGATTCCGGAAGCTGGTAAATTTACTTTTCTCGATTCCGGATGGATGGAGCAGACCTGTAAAGACTGTCTGGATGGGCTGAAGGGAGAAGCCTATGCAAAAAGGATTGACAGCATCAAACGGTTTGAGCGTCAGCTTACGGATAACGGATATCTGGTTCTGAAGTTTTTTATGGAAATCGATAAAGAGGAGCAGACCCGTCGAATGAACGCTTTATTAGACAGTAAGGATACAGACTGGCGTGTAGCGGAGTTTGACAGATGGCAGAATGAGCACTATAAAAAGTGCCGGAAAATTTTTGACAAATATCTTACGGATACCAATACCTCGACAGCGCCGTGGTATATCATTGATGCAACAGACAAAAAGTGGGCGGAATTACAGATATTGGAAACCATGGTAAGCAATATCGAGGTGGCAATGCAGAACAGCGGTCATTCCACTCCTCTGCTTCAAAATGTCTTTCCTCTTGTAAAAATGCCCAAGCTTTCCGAAATTGAACTGGAAGGAAAGGAAATCAGTGATGAGGATTACAAGGCAGAGCTGAAACAGCTTCAGAAAAAGCTGGGCGAGCTTCATAACCGCCTCTACCGGAAACGGATCCCGGTGATCATCACCTACGAGGGCTGGGACGCAGCAGGAAAGGGCGGCAATATCAAGCGCATTACCGAGGCACTTGATCCCAGAGGCTTTGAGGTTCATCCAATCGCAAGCCCGGAGCCTCACGAGAAATCCCGCCATTATCTGTGGCGTTTCTGGACAAGGCTTCCAAAGGACGGACACATTGCCATTTTTGACCGGACCTGGTACGGAAGAGTCATGGTAGAACGTCTGGAAGGCTTTTGCAGCGAAAACGACTGGAAAAGAGCCTACAATGAAATGAATGAATTTGAAAAGGAACTGTCCGACTGGGGTGCTGTGATCATCAAATTCTGGGTTCAGATAGACAAGGACACCCAGCTCGCCAGATTTACCGATCGTCAGAACAATCCGGAAAAACAGTGGAAGATCACAGACGAGGACTGGCGGAATCGGGAAAAATGGGATGCCTATGAGGGCGCCATCAATGAAATGCTCACAAAGACCAGCACCGTCTACGCTCCCTGGTATATTCTGGAATCCGTGGACAAAAAATATGCAAGGATCAAAGCTTTGAAAATCGTGATTGAACAGCTTGAGAAGGCACTGAAATGAGCAATTTGATTTTTAGCTTAAATGCGACCTTACCAGTTTTTTTTACCATGATATTAGGATGGTTTTTTAAGAAAACAGCATTAATGGATGACCATTTTGTGGAGAAAACAAATAAATTCGTATTTCGGGCTGCGCTGCCGGTATTGCTGTTTGAAGATCTGGCTTCTGTGGATTTTATTGAAGTGTGGGACACATCCTTTGTGTTGTTCTGTTTTTTTGCCACCCTGTTGTCGGTTTTGGGTGTGACAGCAGTTTCCTTTTTGTTAAAAGACAAGTCCATCCAGGGCGAATTTATCCAGGCGTCCTACCGCAGCAGCGCGGCTATCCTGGGCATTGCTTTTATCCAAAACATTTACGGAAATGCAGGCATGGGCCCGCTGATGATCATTGGCACGGTACCTCTTTATAATATATGTGCGGTTGTGGTGCTCAGCTTTATGAAGCCTGACCGGAAAAAACTGGATAAGCGCCTGTTAAAAGAAACCCTTCTGGAAATCGTAACCAATCCTATTATTCTGGGCATTGTTGCGGGGATGATCTGGTCGGTTCTGAGGATTCCCATGCTTCCTATCCTTGGGAAAACCGTGAAAAATCTGTCTGCCCTGGCCACACCTTTGGGTCTGATGGCTATGGGGGCTTCTTTTGAAATGAAAGATGTGTCAGCCTGCCTGAAACCAGCAGTTCTTGCCTCTTTTATAAAGTTAGTGGGCCTTGCGGCGGTCTTCCTGCCCATAGCCATAAACCTTGGCTTCCGCACGGAAAAATTAGTAGCTATACTGGTTATGTTAGGAACTGCCACAACCGTCAGTTGCTATATCATGGCCCGGAACATGGGGCATAAGGGCGTATTGACATCCAATACGGTTATGCTCACAACTCTTTTCAGCGCCTTTACCCTTACCGGATGGCTGTTTCTGCTGCGGACTATGGGATTCATTTAAATCATCTGTTCATCTGCATTTTAAAGGGCGCCATTTGGCGCCCTGTTACTATTTCTTAATTCATAAATTTTTTCAGCTCATCCATAAAGGTGCTGACATCTTTAAATTCCCGGTACACGGAAGCAAAACGGACATATGCTACGGAGTCCAGGTCTTTCAGGTGATTCATTACAATCTCGCCGATGGTGGTACTGGAAATTTCTTTTTCTTCGGTCTTAAAAATATCCCCTTCGATGGAATCCATCATTTCCTCAAGCCGTTCGCTTGAGATGGGACGCTTATAGCAGGCGCGACGGATGCCGTCCATTAACTTGGAGCGGCTGTATTGTTCGCGGTTTTGATTCTTTTTGATTACGGTCAGTGGTATGGTTTCCACCTTTTCATATGTGGTAAACCTTCTTCCGCAGGAATCGCACAATCTGCGGCGGCGTATGGAGTTTGTATCCTCCACTGGCCGGGAATCCACGACTCTTGTATTATCCTGATTACAATATGGACATTTCATGGAACTCTCCCCTTTCTCCATGGCACCCTTCCTGCCATGTCCCGAAACTCTGTTTTATTGGACTATTATACTGTATTTTTTGTTGTTATGTCAACAAGACGACAGGCATATTTCGCATTTGTCAAGCATAAATTTTGAAAAAAGCAACTTTTTAATCTGTTGCGAAAAAGTGGTTATCTATGCGCCTTTGTGAGTTAAAGCAAAAGGAAATCATCAACATCTGTACCTGCCGTAGCCTGGGATGCCCCATCGATGTGGAGTTTAACTGTGCCACAGGCCGTCTGACAGCCCTGGTTGTACCCGGACCAGGGCATTTTTGCGGATTTTTTGGAAGAGACAGTGAATATGTTATACCCTGGGAATGTATCCGCCAGATTGGGGATGACATTATTCTGGTAGAGATTCAGGAAGAAAAATGCTTCCATAAGGACTGAAGGTTGTAATTTTCTAACTACTGTTCACAGGTATATCACGCGAGGTGTTTTATGTGAGCAAAGGTCACATAAAACCCGAGAATGGCAGGCGCGAAATCGCATTTATGCGATTTCTGTGCATCCCGCGGAGCGTGTTGCTGTGAACGGAGTGAACAGTAACATTTTCTGCTTTTGTCAAGGGCTTTTATTTTTTATATTTTTCCGAAAAAAGTATATTTATCCTCCCGGCTGAGAATCATTTCTAGTGACGAAAGAAGATAAGGAGGATTCTTAAGATGGCACTTAACAAAGTAGAAATTTGCGGGGTCAATACAGCGAAGCTTCCAGTTCTGAAAGCCGAAGAGAAAGAAGAGCTTTTTCGGAGAATCAAGGAGGGAGACGAAGAAGCCCGGGAACTTTACATCAAAGGAAATTTAAGGCTTGTATTAAGCGTGATCAAGCGCTTTCAAAGCAGCAGTGAAAACGTGGACGATCTGTTTCAGATAGGGTGTATTGGTCTGATCAAGGCCATTGACAACTTTGACACGACTCTGAATGTAAAATTTTCTACCTATGCGGTACCCATGATCATCGGAGAAATCAGGCGGTATCTCCGTGACAACAATTCCATCCGTGTCAGCCGTTCCCTGCGGGACATTGCCTACAAAGCCATATATGCAAAAGAAAACTACGTAAAGCAGCACTTAAAGGAGCCTACCATAGCGGAAATCGCGGAGGAGATCGGCATAGAGAAAGAAACTATCGTTTATGCCATGGACGCGATCCAAAATCCGGTAAGTCTCTTTGAGCCAGTATATACAGAGGGCGGTGACACCCTCTATGTAATGGATCAGATCAGCGATAAGAAAAACAAAGAAGACCACTGGATCGAAAATCTTTCTTTGCGGGAAGCCATGCAGCGTCTCAATGACAGGGAGAGGCATATTATTGAGCTGCGTTTTTTTGAGGGAAAAACACAGATGGAGGTGGCTGGGGAAATCGGCATCTCCCAGGCGCAGGTCAGCCGCCTGGAAAAAAATGCGCTGAAATCCATGAAGAACTATCTGAGACCGTAAAGGTCAAAAAAGCCTTCCGCCTTGCAGTAAATACAAAGCGGAAGGCCTTAATGTCTCAGGAAACATAAGAAGCTGCCAGCGACAGATTCTTTAATTAGCAGATACCCTGTGCCTTCATAGCATCCACAACCTTCTCGAAGCCTGCGATGTTTGCGCCTACAACATAGTTGTCTTCCATGTCATAACGTTTTGCAGCCTCATCAGCTTTCTGGAAGATATCCTTCATAATGTTGTGAAGCTTCGCATCAACCTCTTCAGCTGTCCAGGAAAGTCTCATGGAGTTCTGGCTCATCTCCAGGGCGGAAGTAGCAACACCGCCTGCGTTTGCAGCCTTTCCAGGCATAAACAGAACGCCGTTTTCCATTACATAGTTGGTAGCGTCCAGAGTGGTAGGCATGTTAGCTCCCTCTACAACATATTTGCAGCCGTTTGCAACCAGAACCTTAGCACCCTCAAGATCAAGCTCGTTCTGAGTTGCACATGGCAGATAAACGTCACATTTGATATTCCAGATGCCAAGACCTTCTGTATAGGTAGCACCCTCAACCCGCTCTGCGTATTCTTTGATACGTCCGCGTTTTACTTCTTTGATATCTTTTACGATATCCAGCTTAATGCCTTCCGGATCATAGATATATCCGTTGGAGTCGTTCATGGCAACAACTTTAGCACCCATCTGCTGAGCTTTTTCTACTGCGTAGATCGCAACGTTACCGGAACCGGTCACTACAAAGGTTTTGCCCTCCATAGAATCATTGTGAGCCTTCATGATCTCATCCAGCATGTAAACAACGCCGTATCCGGTAGCCTGGGTACGGATCAGGGAACCGCCGAAGGTAAGACCCTTTCCAGTCAGAACACCTTCATACAGACCGCGGATTCTCTTATACTGTCCGAATAAATATCCGATCTCACGTCCGCCCACACCGATATCGCCTGCAGGAACGTCTGTGTCAGCACCAATATATTTGGAAAGCTCTGTCATAAAACTCTGGCAGAATGCCATAACTTCTCTGTCAGATTTGCCCTTCGGGTCAAAGTTGGAACCACCTTTGCCGCCGCCGATCGGAAGACCGGTCAGAGAGTTTTTGAAGATCTGTTCAAAACCTAAGAATTTCAGAATGCTCTGGTTTACGGACGGATGGAAGCGGAGACCTCCCTTGTAAGGTCCGATTGCGCTGTTAAACTGTACGCGGTAACCTTTGTTTACCTGAACCACGCCTTTATCGTCTACCCACGGAACGCGGAAGGAGATGATTCTTTCCGGCTCAACGAGACGCTCCAGGATGGAAAGTCTGCGGTACTCTTCTTCGTTTCTGTCAATTACTACTTTCAAAGAATCCAGAACTTCTTTTACTGCCTGGTGGAACTCCGGCTCGCCCGGATTCTGAGCTACGACTCTCTCATAAACTTCTTCGGTATAAGACATTGTAAATCCTCCTCATCCAAGATATAAAAATTTTTTCGCTTGCTATTATACACTAAAGTATTAAAAAAGAAAAGAGTAACATGGGATTTTTTTTATGAATGTTGCAAATCATTTTGGGAAAGCCTTGCGAAAAAATGGTAAATATGAGATGATAGGTGATATTTGTAGGTGAGGAGTGTGAATTTTATGAGAACATTTGAAAAATCCAGCAAATTGGATAATGTATTATACGATGTGAGAGGTCCGGTGGTGGATGAGGCCGCGAGAATGGAAGAGGATGGTATGGAAATACTGAAGCTGAATATTGGAAATCCTTATCCGTTCGGATTCTCCGCGCCGCAGGAGGTTATTCTGGATATGCTCAGCAACGTCCGCACTTCCCAGGGATATTCGGATTCTAAAGGGATTTTCTCTGCCAGAAAGGCAATCATGCAGTATTCACAACTGAAAAAGATTCCAGGTGTGACGATGAATGATATATATACAGGAAACGGTGTCAGCGAACTTATCAATCTGTGTATGCAGGCACTTCTAAATAACGGTGACGAAATTCTGATTCCTTCCCCGGATTATCCGCTGTGGACTGCTACGGCGACTCTGGCAGGAGGAAAGGCAGTGCATTATATTTGTGATGAGCAGTCTGAATGGTACCCGGATATAGAAGATATCCGCAGCAAGATCACAGACAGAACAAAGGCTATCGTGATCATCAATCCAAACAATCCCACCGGAGCCGTATATCCAAAGGAAATCCTGGAACAGATCGTCCAGGTGGCAAGGGAGCATGAGCTGATCATTTTTTCCGATGAGATCTATGATCGTCTTGTGATGGACGGATATGAGCATACCTCCATAGCATCCCTGGCACCAGATGTTTTCTGCGTAACCTTTTCCGGTCTGTCAAAATCCCATATGATCGCCGGATTCAGGATCGGCTGGATGGTTCTGAGCGGTGCGAAACACAGGGCAAAGAGCTACATAGAGGGCTTAAACATGCTTTCCTCCATGCGTCTGTGCTCCAATGTTCCGGCTCAGGCTATCGTGCAGACAGCATTGGGCGGTTACCAGAGCGTCAACGAATACATCCAGCCGGGCGGAAGGGTGTATGAGCAGAGAGAGTATATTTATAAGGCTCTGACAGACATTCCGGGGATTACAGCAGTAAAACCAAAGGCAGCCTTTTATATTTTTCCGAAGATCGATACAAAGAAATTCGGAATTACAGATGATGAGCAGTTTGCGTTGGATTTTCTTCATGAAAAGCAAGTATTGCTTGTACCGGGCAAGGGCTTTAACTGGGGAGAACCGGATCATTTCCGCGTTGTATATCTGCCGAATGTGCTTCAATTGGAAAAAGCGGCAGCAAAGCTGAGGGACTTCCTCAGTACATACAAGCAGAGCTAAGGTGGTATCTACACAAAATTTTAGGATATAGACCTTGGAAAAAATTAATGCTATAATAGATTTATCGGCCAACGATTGATGGACAGTACGAAATATCCGTGAGGGGTAAGGAGGATAAAATTATCGAAGAGCTGAAAAAAGAAAGGGGATTAAACTATGGCAGGATTTAATATGAAAGTGACACCGGAAATTGAGAGACTGACAGACATTTGTACGGAGAATACAAGCCTTGACCTGTCCCTTTACGCAAAATATGACGTAAAGCGCGGGCTGCGTGATGTAAACGGAAAGGGTGTTCTGGCAGGTCTGACTCAGGTTTCCAATGTAAATGCAGTGAAGGTTGTGGACGGAAAAGAGGTTCCCTGCGCGGGCAGCCTTTCCTATCGCGGCTATGACATTAAGGAGCTGACAAGGGGATTTGTTAATGATGACCGTTTCGGTTTTGAGGAGACGACGTATCTTTTGCTTTTCGGAAAGCTTCCTAACAGCGAGGAGCTGGAAGAGTTTTCAAAGCTTCTTACAAACCAGAGATCTCTACCCACGAATTTTGTAAGAGATGTTATCATGAAGGCACCGTCAAAGGACATTATGAATGCTCTTTCCAGAAGCGTTCTGACTCTTTACTGTTATGACAAGAATCCAGATGACATCTCCCTGCCAAACGTACTTCGGCAGTGTCTGAATCTGATCAGTGTATTTCCGCTTTTGTCCGTATACGGATATCAGGCGTATAACCACTATATTTGTGGAAAGAGCCTTTACATTCATAATCCAAAGAAGGGGCTTTCCACTGCGGAAAATATTCTGAGAATGCTCAGACCGGATAAAAAGTATTCCCATTTGGAAGCAAAAATTCTGGATTTGGCTCTGATCCTCCATATGGAGCACGGTGGAGGAAATAACTCTACTTTTACAACTCACGTAGTTTCATCTTCAGGAACAGACACTTATTCTGCCATTGCAGCAGCACTTGGTTCCCTGAAGGGACCAAAGCACGGCGGTGCCAATATTAAGGTTGTCAGCATGTTCCATGACATGAAGAAAAATATTTCTGACATTGGGGACGAGGATGCGGTAAGGGATTATCTGAAGAAGCTTCTCCATAAAGAGGCATTTGACAGAAGAGGGCTGATCTATGGTATGGGTCATGCAATCTATTCCGTTTCCGACCCAAGAGCAGAGGTTCTGAAAAGCTTTGTGGAAACCCTTGCCCGTGAAAAAGGAAGGATAAAGGATTACAATCTTTATTCCATGGTAGAAAGGATGGCGCCTGAGGTGATCGCAGAGGAACGCCATATCTACAAAGGCGTCAGTGCCAATGTGGATTTTTACAGCGGATTTGTATACAGTATGCTGGATCTGCCATTGGAGCTGTATACGCCTATGTTTGCTGTGGCGCGTATTGTTGGATGGAGCGCACATCGTATGGAGGAGCTTATCAATACGGATAAGATCATCCGTCCGGCTTATAAGAATGTTCTGGAGCCGGCAGCATATGTTCCGCTGAATGAGCGCAGCTAAGAAAGGCAAGTGAGAGTATGACGGAATTAAATGGATCAGCACTGGTTCTGGAGGGCGGCGGCAACCGGGGGGTGTTTACAGCCGGAGTCCTGGATTATCTGATGGAGAGGGAAGAGAAGTTTTCTTATGTGATCGGTGTGTCCGCCGGGGCCTGTAATGCCATGGACTATCTTTCCGGGCAGCCGGAACGTACCAAAAACTGTATGATCGTGCGGGAAAGAAAGAACCGGTATATTGCCACCAGGGGAGCATTGAAAAAAGGACGGCTGTTTGATATGGATATGATTTTTGACCAATATCCGAACAGAATTTTTCCCTTTGATTTTGATACCTATTTTCAGTCAGATATGGACTGTGAGCTGGTGGTAACCAATTGTCTTTCGGGAAAAGCCAGGTATTTGTCAGAGAAAGAAAGCAGAGAAAGGCTGCTGGCAATCTGCCGTGCATCCTCCAGTATCCCTGTAGCCAGTGATATGGTGATGGTGGACGGAGCGCCCTGTCTTGACGGAGGAATTGCAGATTCCATACCAATCATACATGCAATGGAAAAAGGTTACCGCAAGAACGTGGTGATCCTTACCAGAAACAAAGGCTACCGTAAGAAAAAGCCGGGTAAGAGCCGGGCACTTTATATTGCAGCATTTAAAGAGTATCCGGAGTTTTTGAATACGCTGCTGACGCGGTACAGAAATTACAACCGTACCTTGGAGCTTATTGAAAAATGGGAACAGGAAGGTCATATTTTTGTAATCAGGCCGGAGATGGAAACCGTTTCCAGAACTGAACAGAATACCCGGAAACTGACAGAGTTTTATCAGCATGGCATGGATGTGATGAAAGAGCGTTTTGATGAAATGCAGGCATATCTGAAAGGCTGACAGTTTTGCTCTTTAAAGAGCTTAGAGCGTGCTTGAAAAATGCTTTCAGCCAGATGTGCGTCACAATTTGTGAGAGACAAATATACCGCAAAGTGGGGCGTGCAGATGACTGGAATGAATTTTCAAACACGCTCTAGGAGAAAACGCAGAAATTAAGGATGAGGTTGGGATGTTTAAGAGCTTTTTTCCGGATGAATATCTGGATTCCGCATATGAGATAGATTATGATGGGCTGTACAGAAAAGGAATCAGGGGGATTTTGTTTGACATTGACAATACCCTTGTGCCCCACGGTGCTCCGGCTGATGAAAGGGCGGTAAGGCTGTTTGAGAAGCTCCATGAAAGGGGTTTTGGCTGCTGTCTGGTTTCCAATAACAAAAAGCCGCGCGTCGAGCCCTTCGCTTCAGCAGTGGGAGCCCATTACCTGGAAGATGCAGGAAAGCCTTCTGTAAAGGGATACCAAAAAGCTATGGAGATTCTGGGAACAGATACAAAGAATACGGTTTTCGTAGGAGATCAGCTTTTTACTGACATTTACGGCGCAAAAAGGGCGGGACTGCAGACCTTTCTGGTAAAGCCGATCCATCCCAAGGAAGAGATCCAGATTGTCCTGAAGCGTTATCTCGAAAAAATTATTCTATATTTTTACATGAAAGAGGAGGGGGATTCATGAACCATATCGTGATCATAGGATTTATGGGTTCAGGTAAGACACGTGTGGGAAAACGTCTGTCCAATGATCTGGGACTGCCGTTCGTGGATGTTGACAGAGTAATTACAAAGAAAATGGATTTAAGTGTAAAGGAGATTTTCCAGAGATTCGGGGAACCATATTATCGCGCCCTTGAAACTATAACTATCAAGGCTTTGATCGAGGACCAGGAACGCAAGGTGGTCTCTCTGGGATCCGGGCTTCCTATTCAGGAGCAGAACCAGAAATATCTTAAAGAACTGGGTACCATTGTTTATCTGAAAGGCTCTGCAGATACACTGCGGAAACGTCTGGAGGGAAACAGCAGCAACCCGCTTCTGGAGGGAGAAAACCAGGATGAAAAAATCAAAAAGCTTCTGAAACAGCGCGACCCGGTGTACACAAAGTATGCGGATATCCAAGTTGTAACAGGTGTGAAGCCATTTGAGGAGCTGATCCGGGAAATCGAGGAAAAATTGGAAGCATATGCAAAAAAATAGTTGAAAAATATGCGCAGGTATTATAGAATAATGAAAGTGAAGCACAATAAGGAGGAAATATTAATATGATTTCAGCAGGTGATTTCAGAAACGGCGTCACAGTAGAAATTGATGGCAATGTATGTCAGATCGTAGAATTTCAGCATGTTAAACCTGGAAAAGGAGCAGCTTTCGTAAGAACCAAATACAAAAATATCATCACAGGATCCGTGTTAGAGAAATCTTTCCGTCCTACTGAGAAATTCCCTACCGCACGTATTGAGCGTGTAGATATGCAGTATCTGTACAGCGACGGCGGTTTATTCTACTTCATGAACGTAGAGACTTTCGATCAGATTGGTCTGACTGAGGAGCAGGTTGGAGATTCTCTTAAGTTTGTAAAAGAAAATGAAATGGTTAAAATATGTTCTCATAACGGCAACGTATTTGCAATTGAACCGCCGTTGTTCGTAGAGCTTCTTGTTACAGAAACCGAACCTGGCTTTGCAGGAAACACTGCTCAGGGAGCTACGAAACCGGCTACCGTAGAGACGGGGGCACAGGTTATGGTTCCGTTGTTTGTTAATGAGGGAGACAAGCTGAAAATTGATACCAGATCCGGAGAATATCTTTCCAGAGTATAATTGGAGAATATGTACTGCCATCGGTGTGAACCGATGGCAGTTTTGCAATTTGATAAAACGAGAGACAGGTAATTGGCCAGAGAGAGGCAGGAGGAGAATATGGAATATACAACATTAGGAAAAACAGGTCTGCGCATTTCCAGAATGGGCTTTGGAGGAATCCCCATTCAGAGGATTGATGCCCAGGGAACAAGGGAATTAATGAAGAAGCTTGCCGAGTCAGGCGTAAACTATATCGACACAGCCAGAAGCTACACGGTGAGCGAAGAATATCTGGGCTATGGCCTGGAAGGAATCCGGAACAGATTTGTCCTGGCAACAAAGAGCATGTCCAGAACAAAGGATGCCATGGCAGCAGACATTGAGATAAGCCTTAAGAATTTGCGGACAGACTATATTGACCTGTATCAGGTACATAATCCAAGCATGGAGCAGCTTGATACGATTGTGGGAGAGGGGGGAGCACTGGAGGCTCTTCTGGAGGCAAAGGCTGCCGGAAAGATCGGGCATTTGGGACTGACAGCCCATTCGACAGCAGTGTTTGAGCGCGCGCTTTCATTGGACTGGGTAGAAACCATCATGTTCCCTTACAACATCGTAGAAAACCAGGGGGAAGAGCTGATTGCAAAATGCAGGGAGAAGAATATTGGATTTATAGATATGAAGCCCCTGGCAGGAGGAGCCATTGAAAATGCTGCACTGGCTCTCCGTTATGTCTGTTCCAATCCGGCTGTGACGGTTGTGATACCCGGAATGGCAGATATTGCGGAGCTGGATGAAAATGTAAGGGCTTGTTCAGATACCAGTCCCATCACAGAAGAAGAGAAGGCTGAGCTGGAGAAAATCCGTCAGGAGCTGGGAACGGATTTTTGCCGGCGCTGTAATTACTGTGCGCCTTGTACTGTAGGAATCAACATCCCAAGTGTTTTCCTGTTTGCAGGATATCTGGAGCGGTACAATCTGGCTGACTGGGCAAAAGAACGCTATTTTGGCCTTCCGGTGAAGGCTTCTGCCTGCGTTGAGTGCGGAGAGTGTGAGAGCAGATGTCCGTATCATCTGCCGATCCGCCAGAAGCTGAAAAAATGTGCGGAAGAATTTGGAGAATGATTTTTGACACCATATTTAACAAAAAAAGCTCTGAAGCCTGGTAATTCCAGGCTTCAGAGCTAATCCAACAAGTGGACCTGGCGGGAATTGAACCCGCGTCCGAAAGTCTATCCCTTGAGGCATCTCCCATCACAGTCGCTGAATTAACATTCCCTCTACAGCACGCCCACCGACAGGCTTACTGCTTCAGTAGCTTCATGATACATCTGCCGGGACAAAGCTTAACCGGCAAGGTTTCTCACATAGTCGACGCCAGGAACCTGATGTGTGAGTGCACCAGGACTGACGGGCAGCACTTAGGCTGCCATTACTAACTGATCGTCAGCGTTTATATTTAGAATTTCCCGTTATTACGCAGTTCGGGAGACTGCGGATGGCTTCCACAACTTCAAAACCCCCGTCGAAACCAGTACAAGCCCTAATGATGAATAGACAGGTGTCTGGTACGCAGACGAAGAGAAAAGCATTTGTGCGGCTTTTCTTGAATCATTATAGCGGTATTCCTGTGAGGTGTCAAGCCTGTAAAAAAATACTAAAAGTTCCTATGATATAAAAAAGCACTGCGCGAATGATGCGCACGGATGCAGGGGGGATTTATTGCTTCGGGATATGCATCCGGCGCGGCAAAAATGTAATGAATGCCTATTTCCCTAAATACCCCCCATCTACGGGAATGACAGCTCCGGTAATGTAATTGGACTCCTCGCTGGCAAGAAAAACACTGATTCCTTTCAGATCTTCAGCAGTCCCCCAACGTCCCATTGGAATACGGCTGCTGATCTCCTTGTACTGACCGGGATTTTTTTCCTTTAATTCGGCAGTGAGGGCGGTAGCCATATATCCGGGAGCAATGGCATTTACGCAAATCCCGTAACAAGCCCATTCATTGGAGAGCGCTTTCGTCAATTGTGCTACAGCGCCTTTACTGGCAGTATATGCAGGTATCCGCACGCTGCCGAAAAAGGAGGTCATAGAGGCGATATTGATTATTTTTCCGCCTCCCTGTTTTTTCATCTTGGCAGCCGCCAGTTGAGACATATAAAAGACCGCGCTCAGATTGATACGGATGATTTTCTCCCACTGTTCAGCGGGAAAGTCCAATGCATCGCAGCGATATTGTATACCAGCTCCATTCACCAGAATGTCTAAACGTCCGTCAAGATATTCCAATGCTTTTTGATATCCGGCCTCAATCTGGTTCTTGTCCTGAAGATCTGCCTGCACACCATACACGGAAGGTCCGCTTTGCCCCATCTCCCTGGCTGCGTCAAAAGCTTTGGAGGAGGATCCAAGGAGTACTACTTCTGCACCTGCTTCATGCAGCCCCTCAGCGATTCCCTTGCATAAACCGCTGCCGCCGCCGGTGACCAGAGCTTTCTTTCTATCTAATGTAAAATTCATGCTATCTCTCCTTTTTTAACTTATTATACAAAAAAAGTTTTCTGACATCAATTATGGAAATATATGAAACAAATAATATTTCGAATCTGAAAGGAAATAATAAATAAAGGAAAGTGAGAAACATGCGGCATATTATTTTAAAATCTTAGAAGGTGTGAAAATAATAATCAAACTATTTGACAAAATTGGACAAAAAATAGTTCGAAATTTTAAATATAGTATAATTACTCAAAAATATAGAGGAAATTTGTTACGAAAGACATTGTTGTGTGAAAAATATTTGCTTATAATTTATTAAATAGGTGTACGGGATGTTGGGAAGGTGCTTAATGGAATAGAGGTGGTGCGATGATTATATCTGTAAAGCAGATGCAGAATATTGTAGAAGAGCTGGAAGACACTATACAGAAGAATATTAATATTATGGATGAAAAAGGCTGTATAATTGCCAGTTCCGACCCGTCCAGAATCGGAAATTATCATTCCGGAGCACAACAGGTAATTAATGAAAAGCTGGATGAACTTGTTATCTGTGACCAGGACGAGTATGCGGGAGCAAAAAATGGAATTAATCTCCCTATTATTATAGAAGGGGAAATCGTGGGTGTAGTTGGAATAACCGGAGAAAAAGAAGAGGTTCAGACACTGGGGAAGATCATCCAGAAAATGACCAAAATATTGATTATGGACAATTACCAAAATAATCAGAAAAAGACAATGGAAAATATGAAAAATAATTTTATTTTCAGTTGGCTTTTTACGAATGAGGACGAAACCGATACGGATGAAAATATTAACCTTAGAGGCAGGCTGCTGGGGATTGATATTAATTTGAACCGGGTTGTAGTTGTAATGGGAATTGAAAGCAAAAAGTCAGATCAGGGACAGCATGAGGCAGAGATAGAACAGAAGAGATATGAAATAATCAGCAAAGAAATTAAACGATATCTGAAACATGATTCCCAGCATTTGTTTTCTCAGATTGGTACAAAGCTGGTTATTTTTTTCCATAGTTCTGATACCATAGAGGTAATGAGAACAGTAGGAGAAATGGCTAAGGGGATTGAAAAACAGTATGATAGCAATGTGTATTGCGGGATTGGAACAGCAGGAACCAATCGTCTTGAAATCAGACGATCTTACCGGGAGGCAAATACGGCCTGCAATCTTGCCATGCGTATGAAGAACAGAAAGATCAAACTGTATAGCGATGCGGACATGGAGCTGCTGCTGCAAAATATTTCCAGACATGACCGGGAAATGTTTGTGAAAAGGATTTTTAAAGATTGCCAGGACAGCGAAATTCTGAAATGGGTACAGCTTCTCAGGTGTTATACGGAAAATAATGGTTCTATCACTAAGACGGCAGAAGATTGCTATATTCATAAAAACACTTTGCAGTATCGTCTTACAAGACTGAAGGATATTACCGGATATGATCCGAGAATTATAAAAGAATCCATTCCACTTTATATAGCAATGCTGATCTATGAATTTGATTACAATGGAAATACGGAGTGAACTGCGTGTATCAATGCAGCGTTGATAAATTATCACTTTAATTTACGAAAAATATTTCTTGCAATTAAGTGTATTATCCTGTATAATAACTTTAATTTATTAGTTGGGATGAGGGAAATATAACAGATGTACAAAGGTGTACAGCGTTTGGGGTATCGCAGTACACCTTTTTTGTTTCACTATATGGCAAAATGACGATTTTGCTTTCAATTGCGTTTCCTGATTCCAATCAAACACAGGGTAAGGGAGGAAGCATTTAGGTATGTTAGAATCAGTAACAAATGTGATCAACCAGATTGATGGTATGGTGTGGGGATGGTGGATGATTATCCTTTTGCTGGGAACACACATTTTTATGACTATCCGCACAGGATTTATCCAAAGAAAAATAGGAACAGGAATCCGTCTATCGGTTTTAAAAGATCCGGATGCAGAAGGAGAAGTCAGTCAGTTTGGCGCATTGACTACAGCGCTGGCCTCCACCATTGGCACTGGTAATATTATCGGCGTGGGAACTGCAATTGCCATAGGAGGCCCCGGGGCAGTTCTGTGGTGCTGGCTTACCGGTGTATTCGGAATTGCAACAAAATACAGTGAATCTCTCATTGCGGTAAAATACCGTGTGAAAACAAGAGATGGGCGTATGCAGGGCGGAGCAATGTATGCCCTTGAACGTGGGCTGAATATGAAATGGCTTGGGTTGATTTTTGCGTTTTTCGGTGCATTCGCTTCTTTTGGAATCGGATGTGCCACACAGGTAAATGCTATTGCAACTGTGTGCAAAGAAAATCTTGGTATAGCCCCGGCGCTTATTGGCATTGCGGTAGCGGTTTTAACAGCGCTTGTGATTTTTGGCGGAATCAAAGCAATTGCTAATGTATGCGAAAAACTGGTTCCTTTTATGGCTGTGTTTTATGTGTTGGGATGTATCGTCATCTTAGGAATCAACTTTAACTTTATAATTCCTGCTATTCAGACGATCTGTAAGCTGGCATTTACACCTGGTGCAGCAGCAGGCGGTCTTGTGGGGAGAGGGATTATGATGGCAATGCAGTATGGTATTGCAAGGGGACTGTTTTCAAATGAATCAGGTATGGGTTCTGCGCCCATTGCAGCGGCCGCCGCACAGACGAGGAATCCTGTTCGTCAGGCACTTGTTTCCAGTACGGGCACATTCTGGGATACAGTAGTTGTTTGCCTTATGACAGGTCTTGTTCTTGTTACCAGCATTATGAAGAACCCATCTATTGACATGGGGGCTATTTCAGATGGAGGTATATTAACCACACTGGCATTTTCACAGATTCCTGTACTGGGACCTGTTATTCTTGTCGTGGGTATTATTTCGTTTGCATACTCAACGGTTCTTGGATGGGCATATTACGGTGAGCGCTGTGTTGAATACTTTGCAGGGAAAAAGGGACTGATTCCTTACCGCGTTGTCTATATTGTGATTGCTGCAATTGCGCCGGTTGTTTCTTTGAATCTGGTTTGGACGATTGCGGATATCTTAAACGCATTGATGGCGATTCCGAACCTTGTAGCAGTGCTGCTGCTCTCTAACGTGATCGTGAAAGAAACGAAAAAATACATTAACAATCTGGATGCAAAAGACGATACGGAGATTCCGGTAATTGATAAGTGAAAAGTTAAAATATAAATCTGATGAAGATGAAGCATTTTTCAAACACGCTCTAGGGACTGGTGTTAAAAACACCAGTCCTTTTTATGCTATAGGATAGTACTCCATTTTGTTCTGAATGGAAACTTGTCAAACTTTCTATAGCATAAAAAACGCAGCTTACGCTGCGGGATGCGCACTACTGTGTACGCTATTACACTAAGCTCGAAAATACCTCGCTAAGTGTAATATGTGTTCGCGCAAGAGGAATATGGTTGCTGGCGCAACCGCGCTTCGGCGCGAGTGTGCGCCAAGGCGCACACTTTTTTATTGGCAAACAGGATATGTTACATAAAACCAAAATAAATTAATTAATTTGGTATATGTAATATTGTAAAGAAGTATTGATTTTTATACAATCTATATTAGTTAAAACGTATATGAATAAAGGAAAAAACATATAAAAATTGTGCGTTATTCACAATAACTTGCGAGCGGAAAGGAGAAGTTTTTAGTGAAATTATTGTTAGCTTCTGATTCATATAAGGGAAGCCTGACCACGTTGCAGGTTGCGGAACAGATTAAAAAAGGAGTCAAGAAAGTCTTTCCGGATGCAGAATTCATGTGTGTGCCTGCTGCAGACGGCGGGGAAGGTACCGTAGAGGCTATGGTCAGCAGCATGGGTGGAGAGTATCGGAGCGTTGAAGTTACGGCTCCAAATGGGAATAGAGTTCGGGCAAAATATGGATTGCTGCCAGGGAAAAATGTCGTTTTGGAAATGGCTGCAGCATCGGGACTTCCGCTTGTTCCGCGGGCAGAGCGGGATGTGATGCACGCTACAACCTATGGAACAGGTGAGCTGATCCGGGCGGCTTTGGGAGAGGATTGTAAACGGATTTACATAGGAATCGGCGGCTCTGCTACAAATGACGGCGGGCTGGGTATGGCTCAGGCATTGGGATTTTCTTTTCTGGATGCAGAAGGAAAGGAAGTTGGATTTGGCGGAAGAGAACTGAAACGTGTGGTGAAAATTGATATTTCTAATGTAGATGCAAGGCTGAAAGAAAAAGAAATCATTGTAATGAGCGATGTGAGTAATCCTCTTTGCGGTGAGCTTGGTGCATCTGCCATATATGGTCCGCAGAAAGGCGCTACGCCGGAACAGGTGAAAGAACTTGACGATGGCCTGAGACATTTTGCCGGGGTGATAAAAGAACAATTGAACATGGATCTGATAGATATGCCTGGAGCCGGAGCGGCTGGCGGACTTGGAGCCGGATTGGTTGCCTTTACAGGAGCAAAAGTGAAATCAGGAATAGAGGCAATTCTTGAAGCTTCTAATTTTAAAGAAAAATTAAAATGGGCAGATCTGGTCATCTCAGGTGAAGGAAAAATTGACAGACAATCAGCTTTTGGAAAAGTGATTTCTGGAATCTCCAAGGCTGCAAAGGAAAATGGTGTTCCGGTGATTGCAGTATCGGGTTCTATTGAATACGGAGCAGAGATTATTTACGAAGAGGGTGTGACATCGATGGAGGCTGCGGTTTGTAAACCGATGCCATTGGAGGAGGCACTCCGTAACGCAGATATCCTGGTGGAAAATGCGGTAGAACGTGTGATGCGCACTATAAAAATCGGACAGGAAATGTCTTGACAGTTGGTGGTCGTATGCAGAATTCAGATGAGAAGAAGATAGAAAATATTTATCCGGCAGACATTAAAAATCTCTACGACGCGTTAAGGAAGTCATCAGAAAAGTTTCCGGATAAAATTGCAGTGATCGAAGAAAAAAGAAAAATCACTTATAGCAGGCTAAGGGAAAAAACAGATGTATTAGCAGATTATCTGATGGGAAAATTCAGGATAAAGCAGGGCGATAGAGTAGGGCTTTTGTTCGTAAACAGCATTGATTTTTATATTGCATTTTATGCTGTGATGAAGCTGGGAGCTATTGCAGTCCTGGTGAACACAAAGATGCAGAGCGAGGAAATCGCGTTTACTCTTGGAGATACAGGAACACATTGCTTAATTACAAATGAGCGGTGGTTGGAAAAAATTTCGGGAATCATAACTGATCTGAAAATTGACCGCATCATAACAGAAGTTAGTACAGACAAAAGAATTCCGGATGTGCAAATGACATCCATGGAAAATATATTTGACACTGCGGATGGCCTTGCAGCGGAACATGCGGAAGCTGTTCAGAAGGATGATCTGACGGCTGTGATCATGCACACGTCAGGTACCACCGGTAAACCAAAGGGAATTATGGTATCGCACCAGAACATCATGGGGACTGCTTACGGATACCGGGATGTTCTGGGATTAAATGAAAATGATATTACGGTTATTTCGGTCCCTGTATTTCACATTCTGGCTTTAAGCTGTGTATCCAATACGTTTCTCAATATGGGAGGAACAATGGTGGTATTTGAGAGATTTGATGCGAATAAGGCACTTGAAGCAATGGAAAAATACCGTGCTACACATTTTCATTCCGTACCTGCCGTTTATATCAAAATGATGCAGGAAGCAACAAGAAAATACGATCTAAGCTCATGGCGGATCGCGGTTTGCGGCGGAGCCATTATCAGTGAAGAATATAAGGAAAAGTTTTACAGGATGGTACCCAGTGCTTCCTTCCGTATTGCTTATGGTCTGACAGAAACAGCAGGATCAGGTGTCCTTTCTTTTGAGCATGGAATGCCGGGAAAAGAAGTGCCGAATTGCAGATTGTCCATTTTGGATGAAAAAACAGGGCTGCTTATGGATTACGGCGAAGGTGAGGCAATTTGCGAAGGTCCGGTTGTTACCACAAAGATTTGGGGAAGAACTCCGGAGGATCCGCTGAGACTTCATACAGGAGATATTGTCAGAAAAGAAAAGAATGGTGATATCTATATACTGGACAGAATCAAGGATGTGATCAACCGGGGAGGGGAAAAGCTATTTCCCTCATCAATCGAAACTGCTTTGCTCCGGTACGAAGGAGTAGACGAGGCTATCGTATTTCCGGTAAGCGACGAATTACTTGGGGAGGTTCCGGCGGCTATTTTGGTAGAGAAGGAAAATTGCAGAATTTCTTTGGAGGAAATACAAAAAGATCTTCCAAAGAGAATTGGAAAGTTTGAACTTCCGCAGTATCTGGAAATCTGGAAAAAAGAGGATATCCCCCTTACGGGAAACGGAAAAGTAAGAAAAAAAAGACTGCGTGAGATATTTGAAGAGATATTAAATAAAAAGTCTGGATCATAAAACGGAAATAAGGAGGAAAAGATGAGAAAACCGGAATTTATCACTGCGAAAGAGGCAGTTTCAAGAATTAAAAGCGGAACGACTCTTTGCACGATTGGAATGACCATGGTTTCTGCCTGTGAGACGATTTTAAAGGAACTGGAAAACAGCTTTTTAGAGACCGGAACTCCGAATCAGCTTACTTATGTGCATACCTGCGGGCAATCGGACAGAAGTGCTGGAGCTGTTTACCATATGGCGAATGAGGGTATGACAAAGAGAGTAATTGGCGGACATTGGGGCCTTTGCCCAAGAATGATGGAGCTGATCTCTGCTAACAAGATTGAAGCATATAATCTTCCACAGGGACAGATGGCAAATATGTTCCACAGCATGGCACTTCGTGAACCTGGAAAGATCAGCAAGATAGGGCTGGGAACGTTTATTGATCCAAGAATCGAAGGCGGAAAAATGAATGACAGAACAAAGCCGCTGGAAGATATTGTAGATGTAGTAACCATTGACGGTGAGGAATATCTCCGCTATAAGGAAATTCCTATTGATACACTGCTGATCCGTGGTACATATGCAGATGAAAACGGCAATATATCTACCCAGGAAGAGGCGATGGTGCTGGAACTGCTTCCGGCTGTTATGGCTACAAAGCGCTTTGGCGGTCAGGTTATCTGTCAGGTGAAAAATATTGTAAAGGCCGGAACCATCAGCCCGAAAGATGTTATTGTTCCGGGGGTGCTTGTTGATGCAGTTGTGCTTTGTGATAATCCGATCCAGAACCACAGACAGACTTCTTCCTGGTATTATGATCCGTCTTACAGCGGTCAGGCACTGGCACCAGAAGCTGGCGAAGAACCGATTCCGCTTACTGTCCGTAAGGTAATTGGAAGAAGAGCCATGATGGAACTGGAGCCGGATATGATAATTAATGTGGGAACTGGAATTCCTAACGATGTGATCGGAGCGATCATTGCAGAGGAAGAAATCGGGGATGATATTACCATAACCGTAGAGTCCGGAATATATGGCGGCGTACCGGCCGGAGGAATTGATTTTGGAATTTCCAAAAATGCGCAGGCACTCATTCCTCATGACAGACAGTTTGAATACTACAACGGTGCCGGAATTGATTATACCTTTATGGGCGCCGGAGAGATGGATGAAAAGGGAAATGTAAACGCTACAAAAATGGGAGACAAAGCGCCTGGAGCCGGAGGATTTATTGATATTACGGCCAGGGCAAAAAATGTAATTTTCTGTTCTACTTTTACAGGAAAAGGACTGAAAGTTTCCTTTGATGAAAGTGGAATGCACATAATAGAAGAAGGTAAAATCCGCAAAATGGTTAAGAAAGTACAGCAGATTTCATATAATGGCAAAATTGCCGGTGAGATGAACCAGAACATGGTGTATGTGACGGAACGTGCTGTATTCCGGCTTACCCCGGAGGGTCCGATGCTTATAGAAATTGCAAAAGGTATTGACCTCCAGAAGGATGTTTTGGATCAGATGGATTTCAAACCTTTAATTGCTGAAGATCTCAAATATACGGATACACGGATCTATCTTGAAAAATGGTCCGGGTTGAAGGAGATATTAATAAATAAGAAAAGGAGGTAGTTGAATGAGTATTAAGAAAGTAATGGTGGTGGGAGCCGGCATTATGGGAAGCGGCATTGCGCAGGTTTGCATTGAGCATGGCATCCAAACCGTACTTACTGATATCTCAAAGGAACTTGCAGACAATGGAAAAGCAAAAATTGACCATTTTCTGCAGAGGAAGATTGAGAAAGGAAAGATTTCTCAAGAGGTAAAAGATAAGGCGATATCGCTCCTGACAACAAGCGGAAGCTATCAGGACGGAGCAGATGCAGACCTAGTAATTGAGGCAGCAACTGAAAATGTTCCGATCAAGCTGAAGATATTTGCGCAGCTTGACGAGATTATGAATGAGAATGCTGTTATGGCAACTAATACTTCTACAATTTCCATTACCAAGATCGCAGGGGCAACAAAACATCCTGACCGCGTAATCGGAACACATTTCTTTGTTCCGCCGCCAGCAATGAAACTTCTGGAGGTAATACCGGGAATTCTTACCAGTGATGAGACTGAGAAAAAGGCACTTGCTTTTGCAGAACAGATTGGAAAAGAAGCAATTAAAGCACCGGATACATCCGGTTTCCTGGTAAACAGAATGTTGGTTCCGATGCAGAACGAGGCTATTTTCCTTGTAATGGAAGGGAATGATCCTAAGGCTGTGGATGCATCCATGAAGCTGGGAGCAAACTTCCCGATGGGACCTCTTGAATTAACTGATTTTGCAGGTCTTGACACTGTATTGGCAGTTATGACACAGATGTATGAGGATTTGGGAGATCCGAAATACAGGCCGTGTCCACTTCTGAAGAAGATGGTTAATGCTCATCTTTTAGGAAGAAAAACGGGAAAAGGTTTTTACGATTATACAAAAAAATAAGAAATACATAGGAGGGTAAAACATGAGGTGTAAAAAATTATTCGCAGGCGCAATGGCAGGTTTACTGGCAGTCATGTCAATGTCAGCCGTAGTATCAGCAGAGGAAGCAGAAACCATTAAAGTAGGATGCGTGTTCCCGATCACCGGCAACAATGCGGATCAGGGTGTGTTTAACGTTGACGGATGCCAGTTTGCAGTAGATTACATCAATGATAATGGTGGAATCCAGTCACTGGGCGGAGCAAAGCTGGAACTTGTTGCCTATGATAATCAGTCTGACGCGGACCAGTCCAAAGCAGTTGCAGAACGTTTGATCAACGAGAATCCGGATATCGTGGCAGTAACAGGCGCTGCATCCAGTTCTTTTGTACTTCCGATGCTTCCGGTATTTGAGAAAAACCAGATGCCGTTCTTAACAGCACAGGTTTCTGAGTCCATTACAAACCAGGGATATCAGTATGCATTCCGTTTCGGTTCCACAGGTGGAAGTTTTGCTGAATATCAGGTTAAGTTCCTGGAGTGGTTAAACGAAGAATACAATCTTGGCATCACAAAGGTTGGTATCGTATATGAGGATACGGAGTGGGGTATCTCCAATACATCCGGTGCTGTGAATGCGATTGAAAGTTCTTCCGCAAACGGATCCGGTCTGGAGATCGCTTATAATGAGTCCTTTACCGCAGGTTCTTCCGACCTTACAAACATCGTGGTCGGACTGAAAAAGGCAGGCTGCGAGGTTGTATTCCCAACCTGCTATACACAGGATGCGAAGCTGTTATTCAACACTATGAAGAGTATGAACTATAGCCCGCTGATCATCGGCGGCGGCGGTGGATTCCTTTATCCGTCCTTTGGCGAGGAGCTTGGCGAACTGGTTGACGGCGTTGTTTCTGTAAGCGGACATAACTATGATGTCCAGACGATTACAAATAACGCAGAGATCGCTGATATCGGCGCACAGTTTGAGGAAAAATACGGATACTTTATGCCGGAGCAGAGTACTTCCGCATTTAGTGCAATTTATCTGATGGCACAGGCTCTTGAAAACGCAGGAACAACAGATCATGCAGCAGTTGCTGATGCGCTCCGTGCTCTTACCTGTGAAGCTGCTACACCTGGCGGAGCAATTTCTTTCGATGAAACTGGTTCCAACAATAACGCTCATGCTGTAATCGTTCAGTGGCAGAAGGGCGAAGACGATGTTTACAGAACAAATTGCGTATTCCCGGATACCGAAGCTGGCGCAGAGTTCCAGATGACTGATGACCTGAAGGCTATGCAGAAATAAGGCGAAATAGGAATACATACGGGATGTATTGCTGTTTCCGGCGATACATCCCGTATTACTTAAAGGAGGTTACGAGACATGATGACGTGGGTATTTTTCCAATCCCTGATAAGCGGCATCCTGGCCGGAGGTGTTTACGCACTGTTCGGCGTTGGTATCACGATTATCTTTGGAGTTATGAAAATGGTAGATTTCTCCGCCTGCGCACAGTTGGTTTGGGGTATGTATTTTACCTGGATTTTCTATTCCGTGACGGGATTAAACTGCTACTGGGCAATTCCTTTTGTAGTAATCTGCATGGGCGCTCTTGCGTGGGTGATTTTTAAAATAATAGTAAGACCTTTGCTGGGGTCTGATGATACATCCTTTATTCTTGTTACATTAGGTCTGTCGTATTTCTTACAGAATCTGGCAGAATTTGTATTTGGTGCAGATCCGAAATCTGTTCCTTCTTCAATTAAAACATCTTCTATACTGATTGGTGATTACAGCATCGGTTTACCGCGACTGATCGCATTCGTTGCCATGATCATACTGGTATTCGGCGTTTATACGCTGTTAAATAAGACTACTCTTGGACGGGCTATGAGAGCGACAGCAGAGAAACCGGAGGTTGCTCAGATGCTCGGAATTAATACAAAGAAAACATTTACAATCGCATTTATGATCGGTGTAATATTTGCCGGCTTATCAGGACTTCTGCTTACACCATTGTATTATGTAACTCCAACCTCTGGTCATATGTTCCGTACCACTGCCTATATTGCAGTTATTATCGGCGGCTTGGGAGATATTAAAGGAGCATTGGTAGGCGGTCTTACCATTGGCGTTATCGAGGCATTAGTAACCGGACTGATTTCCAATGATTTAGGTCCTGTGGGTATTTGCCTGGCACTTCTGATCGTACTTTACTTAAGGCCTCAGGGATTCTTTGGGAAAGGAGAGCGTCGAGCATGAATAAATATTTACAGAAAAAATACATCCCGGCTTACGTGCTGCTGGTGATCGCTCTTCTGATACCTGCGGTTACAACCGGAAACTACATTATTTCTATCCTTGTAAACTGTATGTTTTTTGCTGCAATGGCAGGCTGCTGGAATATTATCGGCGGATATGGCGGACAGGTATGCTGGTGTGAGGCATCCTTTATTGCAGTCGGTGCATATTCAAACTTTATTCTGAATGCAGAATTAGGATGGTCCCCGTTTGTTTCTATTCCTGTGGGAATGGTAGTTGCAGTGCTGATTGCAACGGTAGTGGGATATTCGACCTTCCGCCTTCACGGACCATATTTTTCCATTGCGACCATCGCCTGCGGCGAGGCAATCCGTGTATTGATCCAGCATTTCGATACCTATACCAAGGGTGCTGCCGGAATGTATGTTACATACCGCAAAAATGATTTCTGGGCACTGACCTTTGCAAATGACATACCATTTTACTATATTGCACTGATTATTATGCTTTTGGTAGTTTTTGTAACCTTTAAGTTTACAAAATCAAAAACAGGCTACTACTTAAGCGCTATCAAGGGTGATGAAACTGCGGCAGAATCCCTTGGAATTGAAACCTTCAAAGTTAAATTAAGAGCTTTCCAGTTGAGTGCTGTTATGGCCTCTGTTGTTGGATGTTTCTATGCATCATTCCTGACTTATATCGCTCCCACCAGTACGGCAAGCTTTGACTTATCCATGAAAATCGGCGTAGTTGCCATTGTTGGTGGTGTTGCAAGCCTTTGGGGACCGGTTATCGGTGGTTTCGTAGTCAGCCTTCTGATTGAGTTTACCAGCGTTTTATTCGGTGCGGCAGGCGGAAGCCAGATGGTATACGGCATCCTGCTTATGGTTGTTATCATCTTTAAACCGGAAGGCATCATCGGATTCTTCCATAAGGATAATACTGTAAACAAAACTTCAGGCATTCGCTTCAGACGGAAAAAGGAGGGGGCATAATGGGAAGATTACTGGAAGTAACCGATTTGTCTATTTCTTTCGGAGGTATCAAGGCGGTTCAGAACCTTAACTTTCACATTGACCAGGGTGAGATCTTAGCGCTCATCGGGCCGAATGGTTCCGGAAAGTCTACTACGGTCAACATGATTTCCGGTGTGTATATTCAGAATAAGGGAACGATCGTATTTGACGGGAAAGAAATTCCTACAAAAATGAGTATTGCGGAACGTGCGAAATTGGGAATTGAGAGAACCTTCCAGACTCCGAAACCGTTTTCAAATTTGTCGGTATATGACAATATTTATACCATCGCACTGCAGAAGAATTCAAAAGCACAGGCAGCAGAATTGACGGATGAAATTCTGAACCTGACAAAACTTTATGATTTAAAAGACATAAAGAGTGGAAAATTGTCAATTGAGAAAAGAAAATGGATGGATCTGGCCCGCTGTATGGCGACAAAACCCAAGATCATTATGATGGATGAGGTTATGGCAGGCTTGAACCCGTCTGAAATGGAATCCAGCCTTGACCTTGTCAGGACGATCAATAAAGAAGGAATCACAGTTCTCTTTATCGAGCATGTTATGAAGGCGGTTGTGTCGGTATGCACAAGAGCGATCGTATTAAACCAGGGACAACTGCTTTGCGAAGGAGAACCACGTGAGGTATTGAATGATCCGGAGGTAATTGCTGCATATTTGGGAGGTGAAGACGATGCTGTTGGAAATTAAAGACTTGTGTGCCGGCTATGGTGACCTGCAGGTCCTGTTTAACGTATCAATGCACGTGGATGAAGGAGAGGTTGTATCTCTGGTTGGTTCCAACGGTGCCGGGAAAACAACACTTCTTCGGATCCTTTCCGGACTGGAGCCGATCAAATCCGGAAGCATTACCTATCAGGGGGAGGATTTGATGAGTATCAAATCCTATGAGAAAGCAGATCACAAGATAGCACATATCCCACAGGGACGAGGAATCCTCGGAAGCCTGAGTGTGCGGGAAAATCTTGTTATGGGAGCTTATCCGAAGGATGCTCGGGCAGATATGGAAAAAAATATCCAAAAATCCTATGAGATGTTCCCGATTCTGAAGGAACGCCAGAACCAGATGGCAGGCTCCTTAAGCGGCGGTGAGCAGCAGATGCTGGCTATCGCAAGAGCTTTGATGATCAATCCGAAGCTTCTGATGCTGGATGAGCCGTCATTGGGACTTGCTCCTATTGTTGTGAAGGATATGTTTGGAATCATTTCCACTGTTGCAAAGCAGGGTGTGAGTATTCTGATCGTAGAGCAGAACCTGAAGCAGGCTCTGTCTGTAGCGGACAGAGGATATGTTCTGGAGACAGGACATATCGTAATGGAAGGCAAAGCGGCAGACCTGCTGGCAGATGAAAAGATCCAGGCAGCATATCTGGGTATCTAATGGTAAAAGCTTAACCATACGGAATGGGAGAACGCTATGGAAAACGTTAAAAAAGCAGCGGTAGTTGGTGCAGGGATGATCGGTATCAGTATGTGTGCACTGCTCACCGGGAATGGTGTGGAAACGTTTTTATATACCAGAAGCAGACAAAAGGAAAGAAAAGAACAATATGATCAGATTCTTGCAGGGCTTGTGGAGGATGGATTGCTAGAGGAAGAACAAAAGGAAATCTGCGCCTCATATCTACACATTACTTCCTCCTATGAAGAATTAGAAGAGGTGGACATTGCTTTTGAATGTGTGGCAGAAAACCTGGAGACCAAGCGGGAAGTATTTGCAAATCTCCGGACATTCTGTCCAGGACTTTTAGTGGCAGTTTCCACAAGCTCTGCAATTTCATCCAGGGAACTGGCTGTTGCCAGCGGTATGGAGGATAAGGTTCTTGTAGCACATCCCTTTTATCCTCCTCACCTGATTCCCTGTGTAGAGGTTGTACCGAATGCTTACACTTCAGCACAGAGTCTGGAAATATTGAAAGATTTTCTTGAAAATCTGAACAGAGAAGTGGTTGTTATAAAAAAAGATGCTCCCGGGTTTATTGCAAACCGGCTCCAGTATGCCATGTTAAGAGAAGCAATACATATTGTGGAACAGGGAATCGCAGAGCCGCGGGATGTGGACAGGGTGCTGAAATATAGCTTTGCACCACGATATACAGCCATTGGGATTTTTGAGCATTTTGATAACTGCGGTTTGGATCTGGCCAGAGATATCAGCGATTATCTCTACCCTGATCTGTGCAGCACCGGGGAGGCCCAGAGTTATGTCAGAGAGAAATGTGATAATGGGCATTACGGGGTAAAAAGCGGACAGGGAACTTATTTTTGGAATGACCGTGATGTGGAGGATCTAAAGGAGCGGGTTAAAGCTCCGTATCTGAAATGTTTTTCATGGAATATTCCGGAAAAGTTTTGTGAGATGCAGGAGGAAAGGAATTGAAACCAATGAGATTACATCATGTGGGAATTATCATGCCCACAATGGAAAAGGCAGAAGCATTTATGGAGCAATTTGGGCTTGAAACGGATTATATGGAGTACGTGGATGCCTATCATGCGCATTGTCTTTTTACAAAATACACACAGAATGAATCACCGGTAGAGCTGATCATCCCTACAGAGGGTGTGCTGACAGAATACCGGGGCGGAAAGGGTGGTCTTCACCACATTGCATTTGAAGTGGAAGATGTGGAAAAGGCCAGACAGGAATTTGAGGAAAAAGGACTGGAAATGCTGGAGGATGCAGCAGTACCGGGCGCAGGCGGAATCATTGTGAATTTTTTACGGCCACGTTACGGATTTGGAGTACTGGTGGAATTTGTACAGCAGGTGAAGTGATAGGAGGTACATGACATGAATGGATTAAAGGATGTAGTGATCGTGAGCGGATGCAGAACTGCAGTAGGTTCTTTTGGAGGAAGCTTAAAAAATGTGTCAGCCATTGATCTGGGAGCCTTAGTTGTAAAGGAAGCAGTGAACCGGGCCGGAATCCAGCCCTCTGACGTGAATGAGGTGATCGTAGGACAGGTAGGCCAGATCGCTGAAAATGGTTTTGTTGCAAGGGCAATCAGCCTGAAGGCCGGCATGCCAAAAGAGACAACTGCATATTCTGTAAACCGTCAGTGCGGTTCCAGCCTCCAGGCTATCGCAGACGCAGTGATGGAGATTCAGACCGGATATGCGGATGTGGTAGTCGCTGCAGGCGCAGAAAATATATCCCAGCTTCCTTATTATGTAAAAGATGCAAGATGGGGAGCAAGAATGGGGCACAAGGTATTTGAAGATGGTGTTATTGACATTCTTACCTGGCCGTTGGACGGAAACCATAATGGCGTGACTGCGGAGAACGTTGCAAACACCTATCATGTTTCCAGAGAAGAGCAGGATGCTTTTGCCATGAGAAGTCATCAAAGGGCATGCGCAGCAATTAAAGAAGGAAAATTCAAGGACGAGATCGTACCTGTAGAAATAAAGGACAGAAAAGGAAATGTAACGGTTTTTGATACCGATGAAGGTCCAAGAGAAGGACAGACAATGGAAAAACTGGAAAGATTACGTCCCTGCTTCGTAAAGGGCGGAACCGTAACAGCCGGAAATTCTTCCAGCCTGAATGACGCCGCCGCCGCTGTTGTGGTAATGTCCAGAGAAAAGGCTGAGGAGCTTGGAGTGGTTCCAAAGCTTACCATTAAAGGTTACGCAGTAGCAGGTTTTGACGCAGAGCTTATGGGATATTCACCGAAATTTTCCAGTGAAAAGCTTGCAAAGCAGCTTGGTCTGAATCTGAAAGACATTGATATGTTTGAAATTAATGAGGCTTTTGCAAGCCAGGCATTTGCAGTAACCCGCGACCTGGGTCTTGACGAGAATAAGGTTAATATTTACGGTGGCGGAATTTCCATTGGACATCCTATCGGGGCTACCGGATGTATTTTAACGGTAAAGGTGCTTTATGAGCTGATGCGTACAGACAAAAAGAATGCCATGATCAGCATGTGCATTGGCGGCGGACAGGGAATTTCTATGTACTTTGAGAAATAGGTGGGGTGAATATGAAAGAGAATATTGTAATTGTATCAGGTGCGAGAACTGCGATCGGAAGCTTTGGCGGCTCCTTAAAGGGATTAGAAGCAACGGACTTAGGCGGGATTGCCATTAAAGAAGCATTAATCCGTGCGGAAGTGGCACCTGAGGATGTGGATGAGGTTGTGATGGGCTGCGTGGGACAGGCGGCTGAAAACGCATTTATGGCAAGAGTAAGTTCTATTAAGGCAGGAATTCCCTATGAAGCCACCGCTCTGACGGTAAACCGGTTATGTTCTTCAGGTCTTCAGGCTATTTTGACTGCTGCCATGGAAATTGACAACGGTTTTTGCGACATTGCGGTTGCAGGCGGCGGTGAAAGCATGGATAACATCCCGTTCTATCTGCGCAAAGCAAGAACTGGTTACCGAATGGGACATGCTGAGTTGGAAGACGGTCTGATCACAGCACTTTCAGATCCTATTACCAGGGATCACATGGGAATTACTGCGGAAAATATTGCAGAGCGTTATCACATTACAAGAGAAGAACAGGATGAATATGCTCTGATGAGCCAGCAGCGAGCTGCAAAAGCAAGAGATGAAGGAAAGTTCAGGGACGAGATCGTTCCGGTTGAGGTAAAGGTCAATAAAAAGGAAACAAAGATTTTCGATGTGGATGAGCATATCCGGGATAATGTGACTTTGGAAAAGCTGGCAAAGCTTCGTCCTGCATTTAAAAAGGATGGAACGGTAACGGCAGGCAATGCTTCCGGAATCAATGACTGCGGTGCTGCTGTGGTACTGATGAAAGAGGAAGAGGCAAAACGCAGAAAGTTAAAGCCACTGGTACGGATCGTTGATGCTGCAGCGGCTGGTGTTGACCCGGCTTATATGGGAATCGGACCAATTCCGGCAGTGAGAAAGCTGTTAAAGAAGACAGGACTTACTGTGGATGACATTGATCTGTTTGAATTGAATGAGGCATTTGCGAGCCAGTCTATCGCCTGCATCCGTGAGCTTGGACTTGATGTTGAAAAAGTAAATGTGAACGGCAGCGGCATTTCTATGGGGCATCCAATTGGCGCCACAGGATGTATCATCACGATCAAGCTGATGAATGAGATGATTCGCCGTAACGCAAGATACGGAATCGCGACGCTTTGTATTGGCGGCGGTCAGGGTCTGGCAGTTCTTTTTGAGAGAGATCAGGACTGAAATGCGGCAGGAAAGGACAGTAGATTATTCACGAACAGAAAATACGTATCTGGTTATGTCAAA
Organism: Ruminococcus sp. 5_1_39BFAA; assembly: GCF_964240875.1. Classification (NCBI taxonomy): domain Bacteria; kingdom Bacillati; phylum Bacillota; class Clostridia; order Eubacteriales; family Oscillospiraceae; genus Ruminococcus; species Ruminococcus sp. 5_1_39BFAA. The sequence continues at coordinate 96,965 of NZ_CAXSVO010000007.1, forward strand.
ACATATTAATGGATATGGGAGACTTTTCGGCGGCGTATTGATGCAGTGGATCGATGAAGTGGCAGGAACTGTTGCGAGACGGCATTCCAGCAGTATCGTTACAACGGCATGTGTGGATAATCTGAACTTTAAGGCAGGCGCGTATTTTGGAAATACAATCGTATTGATCGGGAGAATGACGCATGTAGGAAAAACCTCAATGGAGGTAAGAGTAGACACCTATGTGGAAGAACTGGACGGAACAAGGAAGATGATCAATCGTGCTTATGAAGTACTGGTGGCAATCGACCGTGACGGCAACAAAAAAGAAGTACCGGCACTGAAGGTGGAAACGGAGGCCCAGCGGGCAGAGTGGATCGGCGGTGAGAAGCGTTACGCGCTTCGCCGGCAGCGGCGTCTGGAAGGATATTAAAGAAAAGCGGGTTGGAAGCGGAGAAATGCTTCTGGCCTGCTTTTTATATAAAAGAATTCAATTTCCCTCCTGCGTTCACAGAACATACATAAATATCTGCTAAGATGTTAAAAAAGACTGGAAAAGAGTAACCTGTGAATAGGAGGAAGATAGAATGGATGCGTTGAAAATTCTTGTAGTGGACGATGAGAGCCGTATGAGAAAGCTGGTAAAAGACTTTTTGGTGAAAAAAAATTTCCAGGTGCTGGAGGCCGGAGACGGTGAGGAGGCGATGGATGTTTTTTATAAGGAGAAGGATATTGCTCTTATCATTCTGGATGTGATGATGCCGAAGATGGATGGCTGGGAGGTATGCCGTGAGGTGCGGAAAAATTCCAAGGTGCCGATCATCATGCTGACAGCCCGGGGAGACGAGCGGGACGAGCTGCTTGGATTTGATCTGGGAGTGGATGAGTATATTTCCAAACCATTCAGCCCAAAGATTCTGGTAGCGCGAGTCGAGGCTATTTTAAGGCGTACAGGTCAGCAAAGCATGGAGGATATGCTCAGTGCAGGCGGTATCGTTATCGATAAGGCTGCTCATCTGGCAACGGTAGATGGGAAGACCATGGATTTAAGCTTTAAGGAATTTGAACTTCTGACATATTTCCTGGAAAATCAGGGAATTGCTTTGTCCAGGGAGAAAATACTGAATTCTGTATGGAACTACGATTATTTTGGCGATGCCCGTACCATTGATACCCATGTAAAGAAGCTGAGAAGCAAAATGGGAGAAAAAGGAGAGTATATAAAGACTGTGTGGGGAATGGGCTATAAATTCGAGGTGGATGAACCATGACGGCCAGAATGAAAAAGGTCCACTCATTAAAGGGGCAGATCACAGGAACCTTTATTGGGCTTTTGCTCCTGTCCATTTTGACAATTTTCATTATTAACGGTCTTTTTCTGGAGAGCTATTATGTATCCAAAAAGACAGAGGTTCTTTCAGATGCACGGGATATGTTGAGCAGACTGGATATCGATGCCCTGGTCCACGACGATGGCACGTCAGAAGAGCTTTCTTCTGACATTATCAAACAGGGAACACAGAATAACTTAAGCCTGGTGGTGATTAATGCGGATAACAGCAAATACATCTGCTGGCCTGAAAATGAAGACCAGCTTCGGAGCAAGCTGTTTTTCGGCTATGCCAGTGACCTGGATACTGATAAGGGAAAGGGCAGGATCCTTGAAGAAACAGAACGGTATGTAATGCAGAAGATCCACGACCGATTTACAGGAATGGATTATGTAGAATGCTGGGGCAGGTTTGAAAACGGCAATTATTTTCTGGTGAGAAGTCCTTTGGAAAGCATCCGGGAGAGTGCTGCGATTTCCAATAAGTTTTACTTTTTCGTGGGAATTATTATTATTGTCATCAGCGGCATTCTGATCAGTGCCGTGACCAGGAGGATTACCAAGCCTATTTATGAGCTGACGGGGCTTTCACAAAAGATGTCCAATCTGGATTTTGAGACGCGGTATACAAGCCATTCCAATAATGAGATCGACGTGCTTGGAGATAATTTCAATAAGATGTCCAGCCAGCTCGAGAGTACCATTTCCAAGCTGAAATCAGCCAATAATAAACTGCAGCAGGATATTGCGGATAGGGTAAAAATAGATGAGATGCGGAAGGAATTCCTGGACAATGTTTCTCATGAACTGAAGACTCCTATTGCGCTGGTGCAGGGTTATGCGGAAGGGTTAAAGGAAAATATAAACGATGATCCGGAGAGCATGGAGTTTTACTGCGATGTCATTATAGACGAGGCTTCAAAAATGAATAAAATGGTGAGAAACCTTTTAACCCTGAATCAGTTGGAATCCGGACGGGATGCAGCCGTGATGGAGCGGTTTGATCTGATCGCCCTGATCAGAGGAGTCCTTTCCACAATGGATATTATGATCCAGCAAAAGGAGGCAAAGATTCTTTTTACCGGAAAAGAACCGGTATATGTGTGGGCGGATGAGTTTAAAACAGAGGAGGTTGTGACAAATTATGTGAGCAATGCCCTGAATCATCTGGATGGAGAGCGGGAAATTGAGATCAAGGTTTTGATGGATGGGGAAGAACGGGTAAAGGTGACGGTATTTAACACCGGAAGTCCCATTCCGGAGGCAGATATTCCAAATCTCTGGAATAAGTTTTATAAGGTGGATAAGGCGCGTACCAGAGAATATGGCGGCAGCGGTATCGGACTTTCTATTGTAAAAGCGATCTTGGAAGGGATGAATCAGAAGTACGGCGTAGAGAATTTTGACAACGGCGTGGAATTCTGGTTTACTCTTGATAGAAAATAGAGTGAATCAGGCAAAAAAGCACTTTGCAAGTGCCTTTTTTTGCGTTATACTTAAACGATGAGTAGGATGGACAGCAGGAGGAATGCTATGATTGGAATAATCGACTATGATGCGGGAAATATCAAGAGTGTGGAAAAAGCGTTTCATCTTCTGGGTGAGGAGACCGTGGTTTCCCGTGACCCGGAGGTGCTTTTAAAGGCGGATAAGGCCATTCTGCCTGGAGTGGGAAGCTTTGGGGAGGCAATGGAAAATCTGCATACGTACGGACTGGTGCCTGTGATAAAGGAAATGGTGGAGAAGAAGACGCCGCTTCTGGGAATTTGTCTGGGACTCCAGCTTTTATTTGAATCCAGTGAGGAATGTCCGGGCGTGGAGGGACTTGGCATATTAAAAGGGAAAATCGTTAAGATACCGCCGTCGCCTGGTCTGAAAATCCCTCATATGGGTTGGAACTCTCTCCATCTGCAGAACAACGGAAGGCTGTTTTACGGGATTCCGGAGCAGACCTATGTGTATTTTGTCCATTCCTATTATTTGGAGGCAGACGAACTGGAGATCGTAAAGGCAACAACGGAATACAGCACCTGTATCCATGCTGCTGTGGAGAAGGATCAAGTGTTTGCCTGCCAGTTCCATCCGGAGAAGAGCAGCCGTTACGGGCTGAAGATCCTGGAAAACTTCGCAAAAGCAGGAAGGGAGGCTTAGAACGATGTTTACAAAAAGAATCATTCCCTGCCTGGATGTAAATAATGGACGGGTGGTAAAAGGCGTAAATTTTGTTGACCTGAAAGATGCAGGAGATCCGGTCGAGATTGCAAAGGCATATGATGAAGCCGGTGCAGATGAGGTTATTTTCCTGGATATCACTGCTTCCTGTGAGGAACGGGATACCGTAGTGGAGATGGTGCGCAAGGTTGCGGCAAATGTATTCATTCCGTTTACGGTAGGCGGAGGAATTCGCACGGTAGAGGATTTCAGAAAGCTCCTACGGGAGGGGGCAGATAAGATTTCTGTGAATTCCGCAGCCATTGACAGACCGGAGCTGATCCGTGAGGCAGCAAATAAATTCGGCAGTCAGTGCGTGGTGGTGGCGATAGACGCAAAACGCCGTCCGGACGGTGGATGGAATATTTATAAGCACGGCGGCAGGCTGGATACAGGGATCGATGCGGTTGAATGGGCAAAAAAAGCCGAGGCTTTGGGGGCAGGGGAGATCCTGCTTACCAGTATGGACTGCGACGGAACAAAAGCAGGATACGATATTCCTCTGACAAAAGCTGTTTCAGACGCAGTTACGATTCCGGTGATTGCTTCCGGCGGCGCCGGAACGTTGGAACACTTTTATGAAGCACTGGCGGAAGGCGGAGCAGATGCGGCGCTGGCAGCCTCCCTGTTTCATTACAAGGAGCTGGAGATTTCACAGGTAAAGGAGTATCTGGCAGAAAAGGGCGTATCCGTCCGCAGATAAAGAACAGATATTTGACATCAAGAGATACGATAACGCAGATAAAGAACAGATATTTGACATCAAAGAGATACGATACCACAGATAAAGAGGTGACAAAATGGCCCCGATAGCAGGAGACTGGCAGGAGGCACTGAAAGATGAATTCCGTCAGCCGTATTATGGGAAATTATATAAGACTGTGATGAATGAGTACAGGACCCGAAGGGTTTTTCCGCCGCCGGAAGATATGTTCAATGCGTTTCATTTCACACCCCTTCATGAGGTAAAGGTGGTGATTTTGGGACAGGATCCCTACCACAATGTAGGGCAGGCAAACGGATTATGTTTTTCCGTAAAGGAAAATGTGGAAATTCCGCCGTCGCTGGTAAATATTTTTCAGGAGCTTCACGATGACTGCGGCTGTTACATTCCAAATAACGGATGCCTGGAAAAGTGGGCGAAGCAGGGCGTTCTTTTGCTGAACACCGTTTTGACAGTCCGTGCGCACCAGGCGAATTCCCACAGAGGAATCGGGTGGGAGCAGTTTACGGATGCAGTGATCAAAATTTTGAATGACCAGGACAGACCCATTGTGTATCTGCTGTGGGGAAGACCTGCTCAGATGAAAAAGAGCATGCTGTACAATCCCGGGCAGCTTGTACTGACAGCAGCTCATCCCAGTCCGCTGTCAGCGTCAAGAGGCTTTTTCGGGTGCAGGCATTTCAGCAGGACAAATCAGTTCCTTTCAGAGAACGGACTGTCTCCCGTGGACTGGCAGATAGAAAATATTCAGCGATATGAGGGATTTTAGACATGGGAAAAAAGAATGACAATACACTTGTAAAAAATGCATCCTTTCTGATGGTTGCGGCGTTGATTTCCAAGATCATCGGTATGCTGTATAAAAGCCCATTGTCCACCACACTGGGAAATAACAGTTATGCCATGTTTAACTATGCCCAGAATGTCTATTTTATTCTTCTGATGATCTCATCCTTCAGTATTCCACAGGCAGTATCGAAGATCATGGCGGAAAAAATTGCATTCCGGAGATACCGTGATGCGCAGAAGGTATTTCACTGTGCGCTTATTTATGTGGTGATCGTCGGCGGGATCGTTGCGTTGTTTTGCTTTTTCGGCGGTTCTATACTGGTTCCGGATTCCATGTCCGGTGCGCGGCTTGCACTGAGGATGCTGGCACCGACTATTTTTATGTCCGGAATTCTTGGGGTATTCAGAGGTTATTTCCAGGCATACCGGAATATGATGCCGACATCCATTTCACAGATCGTGGAGCAGATTTTTGTGGCAACCTTTGCCCTTCTGATGTCCAGTGTCATGCTGAAGCATTTCAGCGGAGAAAAGGAAGCTGTGGTGCAGTCGTGGGGTGCGGCAGGTGCCACCATGGGTACGGGAGCGGGTGTGCTGGCTGCGCTGGTTTTTATGGTTTTGGTGTACCGGTTAAACCAGAGAGTCATCCGCAAAAAGATTAAATATGATGAGGTTTCTGTGGATGAGGATTCGGCAGACGTGATGAAAAACATTATTCTCATTGTAATGCCTATCGTTCTCAGTGCTTTTATCTATAATGTAAACGGATTTATCAACAGCTATATGTATTCCGGAATACTGGGAGCCCGCGGACAGGATCACGACATGATTCAGAGCATGTATGCAGAGTATGGGTATTATATGACGCTGATCAATATTCCTCTTACATTGGCGAGCACTGCGCCTACCTCTATGATTCCGGAGGTTTCCGCACAGTATGCAAGACGGGATATGGCCAGCGCCAGAGATAAAATTGACAGGGCTACCTGGATCAGCATGTTTATTTCCATCCCCTGTACTGTGGGACTGGCAGTGCTGTCGGGTCCTATCACGCGCCTGCTTTTTCCAAGGACAACAGGCGTGGCAGGAGAGCTTATGATACTTGGTGTGATTACCATTATTTTAAATGGGAATTCAAACATCTCAAACGGCGTGCTTCAGGGAATCGGCAAGCCTAACATTCCGATGCGGAATGCGGCGATCGCATTAGTAGCAGATGTGATCGTTATGGCAGTGCTCCTTTTGCTGACTGATCTGGGGGTATACACGATCGTGATTTCCATGATCGTTTACGCAGTGGTAATGTGTCTGCTCAATGAGATATCCATGAAAAAATATATGCGGTATCAAAATCCATGGAAGATGGCATATATCAATCCGCTGCTGGCGTCCGTGCCTATGGCTGTGGTGGCGGGAGGAGTGTATTATGGGCTGTATGCGCTGCTCCATTCCAATATCATCTGTCTGGGTATTGCGGTGATTCTTGCGGCAATCGTCTATTTTATGGTATATCTGATCGTAAGCAAGCCTACAGATGAAGATTTTGCCATGATGCCGGGAGGAGCATATCTGAAAAAAATTTACCGGAAATTGCCTGTTGGTTAAAAATATAGGAAATGAAATATTTTAAGGATATCCAGGGAACATAATGCGGCGAAGCTTTTTGCCGGAAATGTAAAAAAAGGAGCGTATACTGCTGTGGTATACGCTCCGTCCTTTTATGTGCGCCTTGCGGCGCACGTTTCGATTCATCTTACGCGTCTTTCTTTGCTTTCAGGTTTTTCTGCGCGGTGGAAAGCATCAGTTTGATCCTGTTCAACTGGTTTACCTCGCTTGCACCCGGATCATAGTCAATGGCAACAATGTTTGCCTCCGGATGGGAGCGGCGGATCTCCTTGATAACACCTTTTCCCACAATATGGTTCGGCAGACAACCAAATGGCTGGATGCAGACGATATTGGGCACGCCGTCGTGGATCAGCTCCATCATTTCTCCTGTTAAGAACCAGCCTTCACCAGTCTGGTTTCCTGTAGAAACGATTGGGGAAGCCATCTCTGCCAGATCACGGATATCAGCGGTAGGATGGAAATGGCGGCTTTCTTTTAACGCCTGATTTGCGGTTCCCCGAACCCACTCAATCGCCTTAATCCCCATATTACCCATAAAGGCTTTGGACTTCTTAAAGCCAAGGTTATCGACTTTGAAATTCTGATTGTAAAAGCAGTAGCACATGAAATCGATCAGATCAGGCACAACAGGCTCTGCCCCTTCTGCTTCAAGAAGGTCTGCCAGGTGGTTGTTGGCAGCGGGAAGGAATTTTACAAGAATCTCTCCCACGATTCCTACACGGGGCTTTTTCTCATCGCTGATGAGGATAGTGTCAAAATCATGAACCATCTCCCGGCACATTTTTTTGAACTGGCTGTGGCTTAAGGAGCTTCCGGAAACAAAAGCGATCACTCGCTGTTCCCAAATCTTATGCTTGCGGTTCACGATTCCTTTTTCTAATTCATAGGGCCGCATCCGGTAGATACACTTCATAAGAATATCCCCAAATACAGCAGCATATACAACCGCCTTTACAAGGGGGAAAGTAAGCTTGAATCCAGGATTGCTCTCCAGTCCGCTTAAGTTAGCTGAGATCACAGGAACCTGCTCCATATCCGCTTTCTTCAGCGCTCGGCGGATAAATGCAATATAGTTGGAAGCACGGCAGCCTCCGCCGGTCTGTGACATGATGACCGCAGTTTTGTCCAGGTCATATTTTCCGGACAGCAGCGCATCCATGATCTGTCCCACCACGATCAGGGAGGGGTAGCAGGCATCGTTATTTACATATTTCAGACCCACATCCACAGCGTGCTTGTTATCATTAGGCAGGACTTCAAGATGATATCCATTGGCATTAAAGGCTGCCTGCAGCAGGGAAAAATGCACCGGGGACATCTGCGGGCAAAGGATGGTGTAATCCTTGCGCATCTCCTTGGTAAAGCTGGCCTTTTCTATAGAAGAAGGCTCTATGGACCTTGCTTTTTTCCGGGCGTCCTTAGCGCGGAGGGCAGCCAGCAGAGACCTGACACGGATACGTGCTGCGCCAAGGTTGTTTACCTCATCAATTTTCAGACAGGTATAAATCTTTTCGCTGCGGTCCAGAATCTCATAGACTTCATCGGTGGTAACGGCGTCAAGTCCGCAGCCAAAGGAGTTCAACTGGATCAGGTCAAGATTTTCCCGGGTCTTAACGTAGTTTGCTGCAGCATAAAGGCGGGAATGATACATCCACTGGTCATTGACACGGATAGGACGCTCAATGGGAACTAGATGGGAAACGGAATCCTCCGTCAGCACCGCAACGCCGTAGCTGTTGATCAGATCCGGGATACCGTGATGGATCTCCGGGTCAATATGGTAAGGACGTCCGGCAAGCACGATTCCCCGGCGGCCTGTTTCATCCAGATATTTCAGGGTTTCCTCGCCCTTTTTCTCAATATCTTTATGTACGGCAGTCATTTCCACCCAGCCCTTGTGAGCTGCAGCCTTCACCTCATCGGCAGGAAGATCCGGGAAAATCTCAAGGAGACGTTTTGTGGCAATCTCCTCAGATGTCAGCGCCAGGAACGGATTCATAAACGTGATGGACGGGTCATGAAGCTCATCCACATTGTTTTTGATGTTTTCCGCATAGGAGGTGACAATGGGGCAGTTATAATGGTTTACTGCATCCGGGAATTCGTTCCGCTCATAGGGGATACAGGGGTAGAAAATAAATTTCACGCCTTTTCTGAGAAGCCACGTTACATGTCCGTGGGCCAGCTTTGCAGGATAGCATTCCGACTCACTGGGGATGGATTCAATACCAAGCTCGTAAATCTTTCTGGTAGAGGTAGGGGAAAGCACAACCTCATATTTCAGCTCTGTAAAGAAGGTGTACCAGAAAGGATAATTCTCGAACATATTCAGTACACGGGGAATCCCAACCTTTCCGCGGGTGGCTTCATCCGGTGAAAGCGGCTGGTAGGAAAAAATCCGTTTATACTTATATTCATAAAGATTCGGGATATGATCCTTGTTTTTCTCCTTACCGATACCGCGCTCGCAGCGGTTTCCGCTGACAAACTGGCGTCCGCCTGTGAATTTGTTTATGGTGAGACGGCAGTTGTTGGTACATCCGTGGCAGTTTGCCATGGAGGTAGTATATTTGAGGGCATTGATCTTTTCAATGGAAAGCATGGTGGTTTCTGTGCCTTCGGTGTAACGCTCCCTGGCAATGAGGGCAGCACCGAACGCGCCCATGATTCCCGCAATATCGGGACGGATGGCTTCACAGTCCGCGATCCGCTCAAAGCTTCGGAGAACCGCATCGTTATAGAAGGTACCGCCCTGTACTACAATGTGCTTGCCAAGCTCTGTGGCATCGGAAACCTTGATAACCTTATACAACGCATTTTTGATAACAGAATAAGCAAGACCTGCTGAGATATCGGATACCTCAGCTCCCTCCTTCTGTGCCTGCTTTACCTTGGAATTCATAAATACGGTACAGCGTGTGCCAAGATCAATGGGATGCTGTGCAAAAAGGGCAGCCTTGGCAAAATCCTGAACCGAATAATTCAGGGATTTGGCAAAGGTCTCAATAAAGGAACCACAGCCTGAGGAGCAGGCTTCGTTAAGCTGTACGCTGTCCACGGTCTGATTTTTGATCTTGATACATTTCATATCCTGGCCGCCGATGTCCAGGATACAGTCTACCTCCGGATCAAAGAAAGCAGCGGCGTAGTAATGGGAAACCGTTTCCACCTCTCCCTCGTCCAGGATCAGGGCAGCCTTGATCAGCGCCTCGCCGTAGCCTGTGGAGCAGGAGTAGGCGATCTTTGCATCCTTTGGAAGAATGCTGTAAATCTCCTGGATGGAGCGGATGGCAGTCTTTAAAGGGCTTCCGTTGTTATTGCTGTAGAAGGAATAAAGCAAGGTTCCGTCCTCGCCGACAACCGCGGTCTTCGTAGTGGTGGAGCCTGCATCGATACCTAAATAGCAGTTTCCTTTGTATGTAGAAAGATCGCCTTTTTTTACCTGGTAAGCATTCTGGCGTTCATGAAAAGCTTCATAGTCCTCCTGTGTCGCAAAAAGAGGCTCCATACGTTCCACCTCGAAGTCCATATGGATGGAACCCTGCAGGCGGTTCTTTAATTCCGTCAGGGAAACCGTCACCTCATCTTTTGCATTCATGGCAGAACCCATAGCTGCAAAAAGGTGGGAATTCTCCGGTACAATGGCGTGCTCGTCGTCAAGCTTCAGGGTGCGGATAAATGCCTGTTTCAGCTCTGAAAGAAAGTGAAGAGGACCGCCCAGGAATGCAACATGACCGCGGATCGGTTTTCCGCAGGCAAGGCCGGAGATCGTCTGGTTTACAACTGCCTGGAAAATAGAAGCAGACAGGTCTTCCTTTGTGGCACCGTCATTGATCAGGGGCTGGATGTCAGTCTTTGCAAATACACCGCAGCGGGCCGCAATGGGGTAGAGTGCCTTATAATTTTTGGCATATTCATTCAGACCGGTTGCGTCTGTCTGAAGAAGAGATGCCATCTGGTCAATAAAAGAACCGGTACCGCCTGCGCAGATACCGTTCATACGCTGCTCAATATTACCGCCCTCAAAGTATATGATCTTGGCATCCTCACCTCCAAGCTCAATGGCAACATCAGTCTGAGGTGCGATCTTCTGCAGGGCAGTAGAAACAGAAATAACCTCCTGGACGAAGGGGATTTCAAGATGATTGGCAAGAGTCAGACCACCGGAGCCTGTAATGACAGGATGAAGAGTCAGCTCGCCAAGCTTGTCGTAGGCTTTTTGGAGCAGATCAGCCAGTGTTTCCTGAATGTTGGCGAAATGGCGTTCGTAATCTGCAAAAAGCAGGTTTTCGTTTTCGTCAAGAATTGCGATCTTGACAGTGGTGGAACCAATGTCAATTCCCAATGTGTGTTTAGTCATAAAAATAAAATTTGCCTCCTCGTTACTGTACTTCTATAAGTAGTCTTATGTTATTCGTAAAAGAATTAACTCCAATAAGTGAAATCCCTGCGTATTCTTTCTTATTAAATGTACGGCAGGGACATTCTATAATATTATACGATAAGGCGCAACAAATGGCAATGTAAAAGTTTAACAATGATTCCGGGCTTTACAGTTGAAATTTCAGTTATTTCAAGCTATAATCATCTTTATTGTAAGGAAAAGGAATTAATTAAGGAAAGGAATGTGCAAATGGCAGAATATAAAATTCTGAAGACAGAAGGACGGGCGAAAAGAGCAGAATTTCATACCGTCCACGGAACGATCCAGACTCCTGTTTTTATGAATGTAGGTACTGTGGGAGCTATCAAGGGTGCTGTTTCCACAATGGATTTAAAAGAAATCGGAACCCAGGTGGAGCTGTCCAATACGTATCATCTCCATGTGCGGACCGGCGACAAGCTGATCAAAGAATTCGGCGGTCTTCACAAATTCATGGTATGGGACAGGCCCATCCTGACAGATTCCGGCGGCTTCCAGGTGTTTTCCCTGGCAGGTCTGCGGAAAATAAAGGAAGAAGGTGTCTATTTCCAGTCCCATATTGACGGTCATAAGATTTTTATGGGACCTGAGGAGAGTATGCAGATCCAGTCAAATCTGGGGTCCACCATCGCCATGGCATTCGACGAATGTCCCAGCAGCGTAGCAGACAGAGATTATGTACAAAATTCGGTAGACCGCACGACGAGATGGCTTGTGCGCTGCAAGGAGGAGATGGCAAGGCTGAACAGCCTGCCGGATACGGTGAACCGGGAACAGCTTTTATTCGGCATCAACCAGGGTGCCGTCTACGAGGATATCCGAAAAGCCCACGCAGATACCATTTCTCAGCTTGACCTGGACGGCTATGCCGTTGGAGGTCTGGCAGTAGGCGAAACACACGCGGAGATGTACCGGATCCTGGACGAGGTGGTACCTCACCTTCCTCAGAACAAGCCCACCTATCTGATGGGAGTTGGAACTCCCGCAAACATCCTGGAGGGCGTGGAACGGGGAATCGATTTCTTTGACTGTGTATATCCCAGCAGAAACGGCCGCCACGGACACGTCTATACAAACCACGGAAAGATGAACCTTTTCAACGCAAAATACGAGCTGGATCACCGTCCCATCGAGGAGGGCTGCCAGTGCCCGGCCTGCCGCCATTACAGCAGAGCTTATATCCGTCATCTCCTGAAAGCAAAAGAAATGCTGGGCATGAGACTGTGTGTTCTTCATAATCTCTACTTTTATAACCACATGATGGAAGAGATCCGCGACGCTCTGGACAGCGGAAATTTTGCAGCATACAAAAAAATGCGTCTGGAAGGCTTCGAGGAAGGCAAAATTAACGGGAATCGGTAAAAAATAGGCAAAACTACTTGATGAAACCACTTTTTTTGTGTATGATATACTACAACGCTCTGAAAAACCAGTATATGGCAGAGAGAATTATTTCGAGTAAGATACAGGAGGAATTTTAAATGGACGCAGCAAGCGGAATGAGTATGGGATTTACCATCGTATGGCTGGTAGTTCTTTTCGGAATCATGTATTTTCTGATGGTAAGACCGCAGAAAAAAGAGCAGAAAAGAGTTCAGACCATGCTGAGCAGCATGGAAGTAGGTGACAGCGTAGTTACCACAAGCGGCTTCTACGGAGTCATCATCGACATGACCGAAGAGGACGTGATCGTAGAGTTCGGCAACAACAAAAACTGCCGAATCCCCATGAGAAAACAAGCAATCGCCGAGGTAGAAAAAGCAGAACAGGCTTCTGCTTAAGTAAAAAGGATGTCGCAGTTGCGGCATCCTTTTTTGAACTATAAAAAGTATAGTCTTTCCTGATATTTCCATTCCACACATCCTACCTCTCGTGTGAAACAATCCCACAAAAATCCCACACGATCCCTCGTGTGAAGAGCGGGCCAACAGGGGGAGCGCGAGGGGGCATGCGGCCTTCGCTCTCCGAGCTTGCCCCCTCGCATACCTCGCATAACAGTTTTTTACTTTAATAGGTTGAAATCTCCGAAAAAGTGCGTTATTATAATAACAATATCCAATTGTAGAAAAGAGAGCGAGGAAATTATTATGAATTACAACATCTCACTGATTCCCGGCGATGGAATAGGCCCGGAAATTGTGACAGAAGCAAAAAAAGTTCTTGACAAAGTATGCGAAAAATACGACCATACCTTTACATACTCCGAGCTGCTGCTGGGCGGCGCATCCATCGATGCCCATGGAGTTCCTCTCACCGAGGAAACCATTGCCGCAGCAAAAGCTTCAGACGCTGTCCTGATGGGCTCCATCGGCGGTGATGCAAAAACCTCACCCTGGTATAAACTGGAGCCGTCCAAACGCCCGGAAGCCGGACTTCTGGGAATCCGCAAGGCGCTGAACCTGTTCGCTAACTTAAGACCAGCATATTTATATAATGAATTGAGAAATGCTTGTCCTCTGCGCGATGAGATCATCGGCGACGGCTTTGACATGATCATTGTCCGTGAACTGACAGGCGGTCTCTATTTCGGCGAAAGAAAAACAATCGAAGAGGATGGCGTTAAAATAGCAATTGATACCCTGACTTATAATGAAAACGAGATCCGCAGAATCGCCATCAAAGCCTTTGACATTGCTATGAAGCGCCGCAAAAAGGTGACCAGTGTAGACAAAGCAAATGTTCTGGATTCCTCCAGACTGTGGAGAAAGGTAGTCGAAGAAGTAGCAAAAGACTACCCGGAAGTAACCCTGGAACACATGCTGGTCGACAACTGTGCAATGCAGCTTGTCCGCGACCCGAAGCAGTTTGACGTGATCCTCACAGAGAATATGTTCGGAGATATCTTATCCGATGAGGCAAGCATGGTAACCGGATCCATCGGAATGCTGTCCTCCGCAAGCTTAAACGAGACAAAATTCGGTCTCTATGAGCCAAGCCACGGCTCCGCACCGGACATCGCAGGACAGAATAAGGCAAACCCAATCGCTACGATCTTATCAGCAGCCATGATGCTCCGCTTCTCCTTAGACCTTGACAAAGAGGCAGACGCAGTGGAAGCCGCTGTACAGAAGGTACTGACAGACGGCTACCGTACAGGCGATATTATGTCCGAAGGCTGTAAGCTGGTGGGAACAAAAGAGATGGGCGATTTGATCGCAGAGGCGATTTAATTTTTTCAAAAATTCTAAACGATGTTATAATTGTTCATAGAAATACAATATCCATTTTATTTTATGGTTTATAAAAAGAGAGGAAATCAATCATGAAAAGCGATGCAGTAAAAAAGGGTTCCCAGCAGGCACCTCACCGTTCCCTGTTCAATGCCCTTGGAATGACAAAAGAAGAGATGGAACGTCCCCTTGTAGGAATCGTAAGTTCATATAATGAAATCGTACCGGGTCACATGAACCTGGATAAAATTGTAGCAGCCGTAAAACAAGGCGTAGCCATGGCAGGAGGAACACCTGTTGTATTCCCGGCTATTGCTGTATGTGACGGAATCGCCATGGGACATATCGGAATGAAATACTCCCTGGTAACACGTGACCTGATCGCAGATTCCACAGAAGCCATGGCACTGGCACATCAGTTTGACGCCCTTGTTATGGTGCCAAACTGCGATAAAAACGTACCCGGTCTTCTCATGGCAGCAGCAAGGATCAATGTACCTACCGTATTCGTAAGCGGTGGCCCCATGATGGCAGGTCATATTCACGGACACAAAACCAGCCTTTCCAGCATGTTTGAGGCAGTAGGCTCCTATGCGGCAGGAACGATCTCCGAAGAAGAGCTGACCGAATTTGAAAACAAAGCCTGCCCCACCTGCGGTTCCTGTTCCGGTATGTATACCGCTAACAGTATGAACTGTCTGACTGAAGCACTTGGTATGGGACTTGGCGGAAACGGAACCATTCCCGCTGTATATTCCCAGCGTATCCGCCTTGCAAAGCACGCCGGAATGCAGGTTATGGAAATGTACAGAAGAAATATTCGCCCAAGAGACATCATGACAAAAGAGGCTATTATGAACGCCCTGACCGTAGATATGGCTCTCGGATGTTCAACAAACAGTATGCTCCATCTTCCGGCAATCGCTCATGAGATCGGTTGGGATTTCGATATCAGCTTTGCAAACGAAGTCAGTGCAAAAACACCAAACCTGTGTCATCTTGCACCGGCAGGCCCAACATATATGGAAGACCTGAACGAAGCAGGCGGTGTTTACGCCGTTATGAACGAGTTAAATAAAAAAGGACTTCTCAACACAGAATGTATAACCGTTACAGGAAAAACAGTGGGCGAAAACATTGAAGGATGTGTGAATCTGAATCCTGAGGTTATCCGACCGATCGACAATCCATACAGCCAGACAGGAGGCCTTGCGGTATTAAAAGGAAATCTTGCTCCGGACGGCGGCGTAGTAAAACGTTCCGCAGTGGTGGAGGAGATGATGGTACACGAAGGACCTGCAAGAGTCTTTGACTGCGAGGAAGATGCAATCGAAGCCATCAAGGGCGGAAAGATCGTAGCCGGAGACGTAGTGGTCATCCGCTATGAAGGACCGAAAGGCGGACCTGGCATGAGAGAAATGCTGAATCCTACCTCTGCCATTGCAGGTATGGGTCTTGGCTCTTCCGTAGCTTTGATCACAGACGGCCGTTTCAGCGGTGCATCCAGAGGAGCATCCATCGGACACGTTTCTCCTGAGGCAGCCGTAGGCGGACCGATCGCGCTGATCGAGGAAGGCGATATCATCAGCATCAATATTCCGGAGCTGAAGCTGGAAGTGAAGGTTTCCGATGAAGAGATGCAGGCGAGAAAAGCAAAATGGCAGCCAAGAGAGCCTAGGGTAACCACAGGATATCTGAGCAGATATGCGTCTATGGTTACATCCGGAAATCGCGGCGCTATTCTGGAAATACCAAAAGGAGGTCGTTAAATTGCAGCTTACAGGTGCAGAAATTATTATAGAATGTCTGTTAGAGCAGGGAGTTGATACCGTATTCGGATATCCGGGAGGAGCCATTCTGAATGTTTACGATGCTCTTTATAAATACAGCGATAAAATTAATCATGTGCTGACGTCTCACGAGCAGGGAGCTTCCCATGCGGCAGACGGCTATGCACGGGCTACGGGAAAGGTGGGAGTGTGCCTTGCAACCTCCGGTCCCGGTGCTACCAACCTTGTTACGGGAATTGCCACCGCGTGTATGGATTCCGTTCCGGTGGTAGCAATTACCTGCAATGTGGGAACAGCCCTTTTGGGAAAGGATTCCTTTCAGGAGGTTGACATTGCAGGAATCGTAATGCCTGTTACAAAGCACAGCTATATTGTAAAAGACGTGACAAAGCTTGCGGAAACCATCCGTAAGGCATTTTCTATTTCAAAAAGCGGTCGCCCGGGTCCTGTCCTTGTGGATGTGCCAAAGGATGTCACTGGGGCAAAATGTGAATATATCCGTCACAGCATCACGGCAGTAGAGCCAAAAGCAGATACCATCCGTCAGGAGGATATCAAAACTGCTGTGGAAATGATCAAAGCGGCAGAAAAACCGTTTATTTTCGTAGGCGGAGGCGCAGTGATCGCCAACGCGTCCGAGGAAGTAAGGGAGCTTGCACACAGGATCCAGGCTCCGGTATGCGACAGTCTTATGGGGAAAGGAGCATTTTCCGGCGAGGATGAGCTGTATACAGGACCTGTGGGAATGCACGGGAGCAAAACATCAAACTACGCCATGTGCGAGTGCGACCTGCTGATCACGCTCGGCGCACGTTTCAGTGACCGTGTGACAGGCGACACCAGCACCTTTGCATCCCAGGCAAAGATCCTGCAGATTGATGTAGATGCAGCAGAGATCAATAAAAACGTTACCGTAGATGCCTCAGTGATCGGAGATTTAAGAGAGGTACTGAAGCTTCTGCTTGAAGCAGTTCCGGCAAAGGAACATCCGGAATGGGTAGAGCATATTGAAACATTAAAGGAAAAATATCCGTTAAATTACGACCACAGCCAGCTTACAGGTCCTTACGTGATCGAGAAGCTTTATGAGCTTACTGGCGGCGATGCCATTATTTCCACGGATGTGGGACAGCATCAGATGTGGGCAGCACAGTATTTTAAGTTCAAAAGTCCCAGAACCTTCCTGACTTCAGGCGGTCTTGGAACCATGGGCTACGGCCTTGGCGCTGCTATTGGAGCAAAAATGGGATGCCCGGATAAAACTGTGGTAAATATTGCAGGCGACGGCTGCTTCCGTATGAACATGAATGAGATCGCAACAGCCGTGCGCTGCGGCAAACCGCTTGTGCAGATCATTTTGAACAACCATGTTCTTGGCATGGTGCGTCAGTGGCAGACTTTGTTCTATGGACAGAGATATTCCCAGACCATTCTGAATGACAGTGTGGATTTCGTGAAGGTTTCCGAGGCAATGGGTGCAAGGGCGATCCGTGTCACCAAGCTGGAAGAGGTGGAGCCTGCATTAAAAGAGGCCTTAAGTGCTGACGGCCCGGTTGTGCTGGATTGCTGGATCGACCAGGATTTAAGCGTTTATCCGATGGTTCCGGCGGGGGCTAATCTTGATGATGTATTTGACGAGGAGGATATGAAAAAAGATGAGCAGAGTGTATAATTTTTCGGCGGGTCCGGCTGTTCTGCCGGAAGAGGTACTGAAAGAGGTTGCTGCTGAAATGATGGATTACAACGGAACAGGCATGTCTGTGATGGAAATGAGCCACAGAAGCGCAGCATTCCAGGAAATCATTGACACTGCAGAGCAGGATCTCCGTGACCTGATGAACATTCCGGATAACTATAAGGTATTGTTCCTGCAGGGAGGAGCATCCCAGCAATTTGCCATGATTCCCATGAATTTGATGAAAAACAAGGTTGCGGATTATATCGTAACAGGACAGTGGGCAAAGAAAGCATACCAGGAAGCACAGAAATATGGCAAAGCAAACAAGATTGCCTCTTCCGAGGATAAGACCTTTTCCTATATTCCGGACTGCAGCGATTTACCGATAAGCCCGGATGCGGATTATGTTTATATTTGCGAAAACAATACCATTTATGGTACTAAGTTTAAAAAGCTTCCTGATACAAAGGGCAAGACCCTGGTTGCAGATGTCTCCTCCTGCTTCCTGTCTGAGCCTGTAGATGTGAGCAAATACGGCATTATTTACGGCGGTGTTCAGAAAAATATCGGACCGGCAGGTATGGTGATTGTGATCATCCGCGAGGATCTGATCACAGAGGATGTTCTTCCGGGAACTCCAACCATGCTCACTTATAAGACCCACTCGGACGCAGGTTCCCTTTACAACACCCCCAATGCATACTGCATCTATGTAT
Source organism: Ruminococcus sp. 5_1_39BFAA (assembly GCF_964240875.1). Classification (NCBI taxonomy): domain Bacteria; kingdom Bacillati; phylum Bacillota; class Clostridia; order Eubacteriales; family Oscillospiraceae; genus Ruminococcus; species Ruminococcus sp. 5_1_39BFAA. The sequence continues at coordinate 115,404 of NZ_CAXSVO010000007.1, forward strand.
GCGGCAAGGTATTTAAATGGCTGAAGGCAATGGGCGGTCTGGAGGAAATGAAGAAACGTAATGAGGAAAAAGCAAAAATCCTTTATGATTTCCTGGATTCCAGTAAGCTCTTTAAAGGAACCGTGGTTCCGGAGGACCGCTCTCTTATGAACGTGCCTTTTGTGACAGGCGATAAGGAAATGGATGCAAAATTTGTAAAAGAGGCGGCAGCAGCAGGATTTGTAAACTTAAAGGGACACAGATCCGTTGGCGGCATGCGCGCAAGTATTTACAATGCAATGCCGAAAGCAGGAGTGGAAGCTCTTGTAGCCTTCATGAAAAAATTCGAGGAGGAAAACGCATAATGTATCAGTATCATTGCCTGAACCCCATTGCTGAAAAGGGACTTGATATTTTTGACAACAATTACAGAAGCTCTGACACTTTGGACAACTGCGATGCGGTTTTAGTCAGAAGTGCGAAGATGCACGATATGGAGCTTCCTGAGAGCGTTGCAGCCATTGCACGCGCAGGAGCCGGAGTAAACAATATTCCCATTAAGGAATGCGCAGAAAAAGGAATCGTAGTATTCAATACACCGGGTGCCAATGCAAACGGCGTAAAGGAGCTTGTTTTAGCAGGAATGCTGCTGGCTTCCCGAGATATCGTAGGCGGTATCGAGTGGGTACAGCAGGAAAAGGACAGAGCAGATATCGATAAGCTTGCCGAAAAGCAGAAAAAACAGTTTGCAGGCTGTGAGATCATGGGCAAGAAGCTTGGAATCATCGGCCTGGGAGCAATCGGAAGCATGGTGGCAAATGCAGCGGCTGGCCTTGGCATGGAGGTATATGGCTATGACCCTTATATTTCCATTGATGCAGCATGGAATTTGTCACGTACCATTAAGCACAGCAAAACTCTGGATGAAATTTACACACAGTGCGACTATATCACTATTCATGTCCCGCTTATGGACGCCACACAGAAGATGATCAACAAAGAAGCCTTCAGTAAAATGAAGGACGGCGTGGTGCTTTTAAACTTTGCCCGCGATCTTCTGGTGAATGAGGAGGATTTGATCGAAGCCCTGGAAGCCGGTAAGGTAAAGAAATACGTAACCGATTTTGCTAATCCGACAGTGGCAGGCAGAGAGGGAATCCTGGTAACCCCTCACCTTGGCGCTTCCACTGAGGAGTCAGAAGAGAACTGCGCGGTCATGGCAGTAAAAGAGCTGCGGGATTTCCTGGAGAACGGAAATATCAAAAACTCCGTCAACTTCCCTAACTGTGATATGGGAACCTGCGTGGCAGTGGGCAGAATCGCACTTACCCACAAAAATATCCCTAATATGATCAGCCAGGTAACGAAAATCCTGGGCAGTGAAGGCTTAAATATCGCAGACATGACAAATAAGAGCAAGGGCGAGTACGCATATACGCTGATCGACCTGGAAAGCGCCGCATCTCAGCAGGCGTTGGACGCTCTGCAGGCAATCGAAGGCATGTCTAAAGTACGTGTGATCAAATAAGGCGGATTATATTTTCAAAAGAGATTTGGCGCAAAACCTTAGTGCCAAATCTCTTTTTCTATTTGTTGAAAATCTGTATCAAAATTGATTATAATAAAGCCATGAAAAAGAGAGTGATTGGCCAATCATACCTCTGAAAAGAGAAAGAACGAACAATAAAAGAAGAAGGAAAAAGAGGTGTGAATTTATGAAAGAAAAAGTACAGTTATTCGGCAGATTTTTAAGCGGAATGGTAATGCCAAACATCGGTGCCTTTATTGCATGGGGACTGATCACCGCATTATTTATGGAAACAGGCTGGTGTCCAAATGAAAGAATAGCCCAGTTTATCAGTCCCATGTCATCCATGCTTCTCCCGCTGCTCATTGCATATACAGGCGGAAATGTAGTGGCAGGACAGCGAGGCGGCGTAATTGGTGCCATTGCGACCATGGGTGTTATCGTAGGTTCCGATGTGCCTATGTTCATCGGCGCTATGATCGTAGGTCCCCTGTCTGCATGGGTGATCAAGAAATTCGACAAATTCATGGAGAATAAGGTAAAAGCCGGATTTGAAATGCTGGTAAACAACTTCTCCGTTGGTATCATTGGTGCCATCCTTGCGATTGCTGCAATGTATGGCGTTACACCACTTGTAACAGTATTAAACAACGCTATGGAGGCAGGTGTGGGATTCTTCGTAGATCACGGCTTACTGCCACTGACAAGTGTTTTCATTGAGCCGGCAAAGGTTCTGTTCTTAAACAACGCAATCAACCATGGCATCCTGTCACCAATGGGAATCAAACAGGTTGAGGAAGCCGGAAAATCTATTTTCTTCCTTCTGGAAGCAAATCCGGGACCGGGACTTGGTATTCTGTTAGCTTACTGTGTTGCCGGAAAGGGAAGTGCAAAAAGCTCTGCACCGGGAGCAGCGATCATCCATTTCCTGGGCGGTATCCATGAGATCTACTTCCCATATATCCTGATGAATCCGCTTCTGATCCTGGCTACCATAGCCGGCGGCGCAGTGGGTGTATTCACCTTCAACCTGATGGGCGTTGGTCTTACCGCTCCGGCATCACCGGGAAGCATCCTGGCAATCATGATGATGGCAGAACGTCACAGCTATGTTGGCCTGATCCTGGGCGTGCTCCTGGCAACAGTCGTATCCTTTGTAGTGGCAATCCCGATCCTGAAATTCATGGGTAAGGATGCAAGCCTTGAGGAAGCACAGCAGAAGAAGGATTCTATGAAAAAACAGGCAAAAGGCATTGTGGAGAGTGAAGCCCCGAAAGCAGCAACTGCAGGTAAAGTAAAGAAGATCGCATTCGCATGTGATGCAGGAATGGGATCCAGTGCAATGGGCGCTACGGTTCTGAAAAAGAAAATCGCAGCAGCTGGCATTGAGGGTATCGAGGTTATCCATACTCCTGTATCCTCCATCCCACAGGATGTCCAGGTGGTAGTGACCCACGAGGAGCTTGGGGAAAGAGCTGCCCACAGCAATCCAAACGCACAGTTGATCCTGATCACAAACTTCCTGGCAGCACCTCAGTATGAGGAGTTAGTGGAGCAGTTAAAGAAACAGTGAGAATAGCGCAAAGCAAAAAATGAACAGTTACGCTTGCGGCAGAACTGTGAAAATGATATGATATGAGTGTCGGAAACAGGGTAGATTCTGTTTCCGGCACTTCTTACTATTTGTAAAAGGAAAAGGTGAGAAAAATGGAATTTACACCGCGGACAAAGCAGATCCTGGGGGTTATGCTGAAAGAGGACCAGAACATATCCGTAAAGAACCTTGCGGAAAAAGTGGGGGTCAGTAAGCGTACCGTACAGAGAGAACTGGAATATATCGACATGAGCCTGAAACCATATCAGATACAGTTTATGTCAAAAACAGGAGTGGGCATTTGGCTGGAAGGAAGCGCTGAAGAAAAGGCCAGACTTTTGGCAGACCTGCAAAGCGGAGACGCTTATGATGTGAGCAACCGGGAAGAGCGAAGAAAAAGGCTGATCCTGGAAATCCTGAAGGACAAAGGACTGAAAAAACTGTTTTATTACAGCAGTAAATTCAAGGTCAGTGAAGCTACTGTCAGCACGGATCTGGAGGCTGTGGAGGAATGGCTGAATAAATACGAACTACATGTGATCCGTAAGCCGGGCAGCGGTGTAGCCATTGAGGGAAGCGAAGAAAGCTATCGAAAAGCAATAAAAGCTTTTATTAATGAAAATATAGATACCAGGCTTTTGCAGGAAGCTTATGAGTTTGAATCGGACAGCCTGGAAGGGCTTGCAAAAAGCAATCTGGGACAGATTCTCAATGATGATGTCCTGAAGCGGGTCATCAACTGCATTCTCTGTATGGAGGATGACAGGATCATGAACCTGACGGAAAACTCCTATACAGGTCTTGTGATCCACATTTCCATTGCCATCAATAGGATCCTGAAAAATGAGATCATTGAGAAAGATGCCAGATGGAGCGAGGAGATGCCCAGAGATGGGGAATACTCCCTGGCGCTGTGTATTGCCCAGGAGCTGGAGGAGGAATTTGATATCCGGATCCCACCTGTGGAGGTTGCCTATATCTGCCTTCATTTAAAAGGGGCAAAGCATGAAAAGATCCAGTGGGATGAAAAAAAGACAGCTCTGCCGGAAAGCCGTGAGATGCAGCGCATGATCAATGAAATGATCGATGCTTTTGATCAGGAAAAGGCGTATCTGCTGAAGCTGGATGATGAGTTTATCCAGGGTCTGTTGGCGCACCTTCAGCCTACCTTTATCCGCATCACCCACAATATGAATATCAGTAATCCCGTTTTAGAAGATATTAAGAGGGACTGCCCGGAGGTATTTGAGAAGTGTCAGCGGGTGGCAGAGGTAATGGGAAAATGGATCGGAAAGGAAATACCGGAGGCGGAAACAGGTTACCTTGCCGTTCATTTCGGAGCTGCCGTGGTCCGTATGGAAAATCGGAATGAAAAATTCAGGAAGGTCTGCGTTGGCGTTGTGTGCTCCAGCGGTATCGGGATTTCCAGACTGATGTCCTCCAAGCTTGAAAAGGCATTTAAGGAGAGGGTGATCATAAAATGCTATGGAAAAAATGATATCACTCCTTATATCGCAGGAAAAACCGACTTTTTTGTGGCCAGTATTCCCATTGATCCGTTGGATACGCCTGCAGTTTTTGTCAATCCGCTGCTCAGTGATTCCGATATGGAGCAGGTGAGAAAACTGGTATATAAATATGAGCGGACACCGGAAAAGAAAAAAGAAGAGACAAGCTTTTCCACACAGTTGGAAGAAATCAATCTGGTGGCGGCTCAGATCAACGCAGTTATTAAATATATGGAATTTTTCAAGGTAGATAATTATATTACCTTTGATGAGCTTCTCATTGCAATCGGTGAAAAGTTGTCTCCTTACCGGGACATGGGGGAGATGATCCAGGAGGATCTAAGGCGCAGGGAAAGGATCGCCAGCCAGGTTTTTGCGGAGTTTGGCTTTGCGCTGCTTCATACCAGGACAAAAGGGGTGATCCGACCGGGATTTACCGTCTGTATGACAAAGGATCTGGGGCCGTTTTTGAATCCGTATTTTAAACAGATCCGGGCTGTTTTTATCATGCTGGTACCGGATGACGGCAATGTTAAGATCAATACGGAAATTATGGGTCATATCAGTTCCATTCTGGCTGAGGACGACCATTTTCTCAATACCGTATGCAAGGGAGACAAAGAAGAAATTCGAAAAGAATTGTCTGCCCATTTAAAAAAGTTTTTCAGCAAATATCTTTCCAGGATACAGTAGGGAAAGCTGATCATTCGTTCCCAGAAGTGACCGGAAAGTTCAGACCCTATGAGAGGGACTTACTACAGAAACGGGAAGGAAGAGTTACATATGAAAAATCCTCTGCATTATCAGTTGACAGAATGCGATTGCGGTCCCACTACCATGATGAACGCGATCAGCTATCTTTTTGACAGGGAGGACATACCTCCGGAAATTATCAGAAATATTATGCTTTACTGTCTGGACTGCTACGGCGAGGAGGGAGAGCCTGGAAAGCATGGTACCTCCAGAATGGCGATGCTGTTTTTAAGCAACTGGATCAATCAGTTCGGTAAGCTGGGACGCCTGTCTGTTAAGACAAAATATCTTGCAGGAAAATGTGTGTATCTTGGGAGTGGAAGCTACATAAACGATGCACTCCACAGAGGCGGCGTGGTGGTACTCAGGCTGATTTATGAGGTGGAGCACTATGTGCTTTTGACGGAGGAAAAGGATGGTCTCCTCTATATGTTTGATCCCTTTTATGAGGAGGAGCCATACGATGAGCCGGACATTGTGATGGTGACAGACCAGCCCTTCCGGTATAACAGGATCGTTCCGGAGAAATATTTTAACTGCGAAGGGAACACCACCTATTCTCTTGGCCCGGAGGAGGACAGAGAGGCAGTGCTTCTTTTTAATAAAGAAACAGAACTTGTTGCGGAAAAGACGATTGAATATTTCATTTAGCAGATTACTTCTGAAGGGATTTGGCGCTATCGGATGGCGCCAAATCCCTTTTTCTTTGAGTTGAAAAATACATGGCAATGGCACTATAATAAAACCATCAAGAGGAACGAAAACAAAATCAAAAAGGTTATAAAGAAGAATCAAGGAGGATATGATATGTTTTTCAAAAAGAAAAAAGAGGAGCCAGTACAGCAGGAGAAAAAACAGCTTTTATACCGTGAGAACATTCAGGTAGGATGTAAGGCAGACACACAGGAGAACGTCATCAGAAAAGTAGGACAGATGCTGGTAGATACAGGATATGTAGATCAGCCTTACGTGGAGGCAATGATCGAGAGAGAGAAATCTTTTTCCACATATATGGGAAATGAGCTGGCGCTTCCGCACGGTGTAGAGGCAGCCAAGAAAGAGATCAAGGCATCAGGAATCGCAGTGATGGTTTTCCCGGAGGGAACCCAGTGGGGAAAAGAAATTGTTAAGATTGTTATAGGAATCGCCGGCGTTGGAGAGGAACACCTGGAAATCCTGGGCGTGATCGCAGATAAAATGCTTGCAGCGGATTCCGTAGAGAAGATTGTAAATGGAGATGTAGACACGGTTTACAATATGCTTTCCGGTAATTAAAGGAGGAAACGAAAAATGATTGTCACAGTAACCATGAATCCTGCCATTGATAAAACGGTGGAGATCACCGAAATGCAGCATGGCGGATTGAACAGGATAAAAACAGTGGAGTACGATGCCGGCGGTAAAGGAATCAACGTTTCCAAAACCATCCGGGAGCTTGGCGGAACTACCGTAGCAGTAGGCTTTCTGGGCGGCAATAACGGAAGAACCATTGCAAATGTCCTGGAGGAGAAAGAGATCAAGAGTGATTTTGTCTGGGTAGACGGAGAGACAAGAACCAATACAAAGGTTTTTGAGGAAAACGGCACTGTTACCGAATTAAACGAGCCCGGCCCGGTGATCACAGAGGAAGCAGTAGAGAAGCTGATGGAAAAGCTTGAGAGCTATGCGGGTGAAAATACCATGTTTGTCCTTGCCGGAAGCATCCCGGCAGGCGTATCAAAGGATATTTACGGAGAGATTACCCGCAGGGTTCACGAAAAAGGCTCCATGGTGCTGATGGATGCGGACGGTGAGCTGTTTAAGAGAGCTTTGGAGGCAGGCCCGGATATCATCAAACCGAACCGTGTGGAGCTGGAGGAGTTTGCAGGAATGGATTACCGTGCATCCGATGAAGAGCTTTTGGGAATCGCACGGAAATTCATGGAAAAGGGAATTCAGACCATCGCCGTATCTATGGGAAAAAGCGGCGCCATGATCATCAGCGGAGACTATCAGGTAAAATGTCCGGCACTTTCTGTAAAAGCCCATTCCACCGTAGGCGCAGGTGACGCTATGGTAGCAGCACTGGCATATTCCTGGGACAAAGGACTTGATAAAGAGGAAATGGTAAAAATGTGTATGGCTGTTTCAGCCGGAGCTGTTACCACAGTGGGTACAAAACCGCCTTCCAGAGAAGTAGTTGACACCTTAAAGGAACAGGTTGTGATCGAAACACTTTAAATGTTGCCTGGTGAAAATAATAGCTGTCAGAGGGACAGCAGGATTCTAATATGAAAGGGAGAGAAATCATGAAGACAAAAGCAGTCAGATTATATGGAACAAGAGACCTTCGTCTGGAGGAGTTTGAATTACCGGAAATCAAGGATGACGAGATTCTGGTAAAGGTTATGAGCGACAGTATCTGCATGTCCACCTACAAGCTGGCAGAGCAGGGCAAAAAGCATAAAAGAGCACCTCAGAATATTGACACCAACCCTGTTATCATTGGCCATGAATTTGCAGGTGTTATCGTAGAAGTAGGTGAAAAATGGAAGGATCAGTTTAAACCGGGCATGAAATTTGCACAGCAGCCGGCGCTGAACTACAAGGGAAGCCTTGCATCTCCCGGATATTCCTATGAGTTTTTCGGCGGAGCCTGCACCTACTGCATCATTCCTCACGAGGTAATGGAGCTTGGCTGTCTGATGCCGTATGACGGCGACAGCTTCTTCGAAGCATCTCTTGGAGAGCCAATGAGCTGCTGCATCGGCGGATATCACGGAAATTATCACACCAATAAGAGAAACCACGACCTTGCAGGCGGCACAAAGGCAGATGGAAATATCCTGGTTGCAGGCGGCTGCGGACCGATGGGTCTTGGTATGATCAGCTACGGAATCCAGTTTGAGAACCGTCCGAAACGTATTGTTGTAACTGACATTGACGATGCAAAGCTGGCAAGAGCAGCAGAGGTGATCACACCGGAGAAGGCAGCAGAGAACGGCGTTGAGCTGATCTATGTAAACACTGCAAAAATGGAAGATCCGGTTGCAGGTCTGATGGCTATCACAGACGGACATGGCTATGACGATGTTTTTGTAATGCTTCCTATCAAACCAGTTGTGGAAATGTGCGATAAGATCCTGGCATTTGACGGCTGCATGAACTTCTTTGCAGGCCCGACAGACAACCAGTTTAGCGCAGAGATCAATATGTACAATGTTCACTACACCAGCTCCCATATCCTGGGAACCACCGGAGGAAACAACGATGACCTGATCGAGGCAAATACTCTGGCAGCAGCAGGAAAAATTGAGCCGGCTGTTATGGTAACACATGTAGGCGGAATTGACAGTATTGTGGACGCAACCTTAAACCTGCCTAAGATTCCGGGAGGCAAGAAACTGACCTATACCCAGTTTGATATGCCGCTGACCGCAATCGAGGATTTCGAGGAGCTTGGAAAAACAGACCCGTTGTTTGCAAAGCTTGACGCAGCATGCAAGAAAAACAGAGGATTATGGAGTGCAGAGGCAGAAAAAATCCTGTTTGAGCACTTTGGAGTAGAAGCATAAGGAGAACCTATAATAATTATAATCGGGAGGAAAATCATATGGTATCCAAAAAAGTTACAGTAACAAATGAATCCGGTCTTCACGCAAGACCAGCAGGAGTATTAGCAAAAGAGGCAGGAAAATGCCATTCAAATGTAACCATTAAAACAGGTGACAGAACCGTTCAGTGCAAGAGCATCCTGAACATTATGGCAGCCGCTATCAAATGCGGAACAGAAATCGAAGTTTGCTGCGATGGTGAGAATGAGGCAGAAGATCTGGCTAAGATCGTTGCTTTGATCGAGAGCGGACTTGGAGAATAATCACAGGTAACACACATATTCATATATTCATTCTTAAATAACCTTCATGGAAAAAGCACCGGAGTTTTGAAAGCACCGGTGCTTTTTCTCAATTGTTGCTTATCGTCCGCAGGCTGCAATGAAATCCAGAACCTCCTGCCTTTCCGGCATAACGCGGAGAGCGCCCTTTCTGGTGGTGATGAGAGAAGCAGCAGCATTTGCAAAGGTCATCATCTCCAGCAGGTTTTCACTGGTCAGACCCTCAAGGCCATGCTCCAGCACATAGTTCAGGATGCTTGCGCAGAAGGTGTCTCCGGCACCGGTTGTCTCAATGGTGTTTTCCTGAAGGAATGGAGCGCATTCTACACGCAGGTCTTTATAATATGCGCGGCTGCCGTCCTTACCCATGGTGATCAGTACCAGGGGAATGTTGTATTTTTCACGGATGAGAGCTGCACCTTTGTCATAGTCAGTGGTACCGAAAAGGAATTCCACCTCGTTGTCAGAGATTTTCAGTACGTCACATTTTGTCAAGCCGTATTCAATTTCTGTTTTTGCGTCATCCAGAGATTTCCAGAGAGGCGGACGCAGGTTCGGGTCAAAGGTGATGATACATCCTGCTTCTTTGGCTGCATCCAGTGCGTAGCGGGTAGCTTCTCTGACTCCCTCGTGGGTGGAGGAGAGAGTACCAAAATGGAAAATGCGGGAATTCTGGATCAGTTCCAGAGAAACCTCGTCTTTTGTAAGCATCATATCAGCGCCGGGATTGCGGTAAAATGAGAAATCCCGGTCGCCGTCCGGGTAGGTGTGAACAAAGGCGAGAGTGGTGTGAACCTCCTCGTCCATGACCAGGTTGCGTGTGTCAATTCCTACTTCCTCTACAGCAGCTTTTAACTGATTGCCAAACATATCTTTACCTACTTTTCCAATAAAAGCAGTTTTTTTGCCCAGACGCTCCAGCATAGCCAGCACGTTACAGGGAGCACCGCCGGGATTTGCCTCCAGAAGAGGGTTGCCCTGGGAACTGGTTCCGTTCTCAGTAAAATCAATCAACAGTTCGCCTATGGCGGTTACATCGAACAATTTGCTTTCCATATAAAAAATCCTCCTTTAGAAAACTTGATGCGTTTTTCTCTTAACAACAATTTATCCCAGACAAAGAAGTTTGTCAAACAAATTCCTTTATTTTTCTAAATAAAGATGGTAAAATGAAAAAAGATACTTTTATAATAAAAGAATTGAATCCTTATGCCGCAAAATGTGCGGGGAAAGAGAGTTAATTATGAATGAAAAGATTTATGAATATATGGACTGGCCCAGAATTGAAGGAATTATTTACGGAGAGGAGACATCCCCAAAGGATGTGATGGGCCCCAGGCTGACACCGGACGGCGTTCTGGTTCAGGGCTTTTTCCCGGAAGCACAGTCGGCAGAGGTTTTGGTTGGCAAAAAGGCATATGCCATGGAGCTGGAGGATGAGGCAGGATATTTTGCAGCTCTGATTCCGGCAAGGAAGATTCCGGCATACCGGTTCCGTGTTAAGTTTGATGACAGGACAGCGGAGTTTTATGACGCCTATGCCTTTCCTGGGCTTATGACGGAGGCTGAGGAGCGGGCTTTTTGCGCGGGGGTGTATTATCAGGCATATGAAAAGCTGGGAGCACATCCGGCAGTGGTGAATGGCGTTTCCGGAACATATTTTTCCGTGTGGGCGCCAAATGCTCTGCGTGTCAGTGTTGTCGGACCTTTTAATAATTGGGACGGCAGATATCTGGCTATGCACAGGATGCCTATGTCCGGTATTTTTGAATTGTTTGTACCCGGTGTGTCCGCAGGAACTGTTTATAAATACGAGATCAGGGTAAAGGGAGGAGCTGTCTGTCTGAAGGAAGATCCTTACGGAAACAAAACAGAGTTGCCGCCGTCCTTTGCCAGCGTGGTTGAGGATATTAAGAGCTTTGAGTGGCATGACCAGAAATGGATGAAGGAGCGGGAAAAATATTCTGACCGTTGTCAGCCCATGTCAATTTATGAGACAAGCCTGACAAAATGGAAATCCGGTGAGGAGCTGGTGCGTTTTGCATCAGAGATGGGATACACCCATGTGGAGCTTCATCCGGTGATGGAATATATGGAGGATGGAACAGACGGATATCCCACCGCAGCATATTTTGCTCCTACTGCAAGATTCGGGACACCGGAGGATTTCCAGAAGCTGGTGGATGGGCTTCACCAGGCGGGCGTGGGTGTGATCCTGGATTGGAGTCCTGCGCAGTTCCCACGGTTTGAGGGCGGATTGGAGAAGTTTGACGGTACTCCGCTTTATGAGGTGCAGGATCCTTCTGCTGCTGTGCATCCCATGTGGGGTACCATGCTTTACAATTATGAAAGTCCCATGGTCAAGGATTTCCTTATTTCCAATGCCTGCTTCTGGCTGGAGGTTTATCATGCAGACGGTCTTCGCATGGATGACGTGGACGCCATGCTTTATCTGGACTATGGAAGAAGAAACGGAGAATGGACACCGAATATGTTCGGCTCCAATGAAAACCTTCATGCCATGGAGTTTTTAAAACACTTAAATTCTATCGTGACAAAAAGAAATCCTGGCGCAATCCTGATCGCCCAGGAGGATGGGTTGTGGCCTCAGCTTACGGACAGTGTGGAGAACGACCACATAGGCTTTGGGTATAAATGGAGCGGCGGCTGGACAAAGGATTTTCTGTCCTATCTTTCCGTGGATCCAATTGAGAGAAAGCATTATCATGACCAGCTTACTCTTTCCTCGCTGTATGCTTATTCTGAGTACTATGTGCTGACTCTGGGGCAGCGTGATGTGGGAAATCTGGCTGACTTTATGGAAAAGCTTCCGGGAGATGAGAAGCAGAAGGCGGCTCAGGTGAGAGAAGCCTATGCCTATATGATGCTTCATCCGGGATGCAAGATGATGGCTCCGGATGCGGGGATGCCGTTCGGTCTGAAGGCGTGCATTCAGGATCTGAATGAAATTTATAAAGCACATTCGGCGCTTTATGAGAAGGATGATTCCTACGATGGTTTTGAGTGGGTACAGCTTATGAAGTATGAGGAAAATGTGCTTGTCTTCCTGAGAAAGACGGAGAAGCCGGAGGATACGCTTCTTGCGGTATGTAATTTTGCGGCTGTTCCCTATGAAGATTACCAGACAGGTGTACCGTTTGCAGGAAAGTATAAAGAAATCTTCAACAGCGATGCAAGGAAATACGGCGGTGAAGGCATCGTGAATCTTCGTGTGAAGACGGCAAAAAATGCAACCTGCGATGAACGGGATCATTCCATCAGGCTGAAGGTGCCTGCCCTGGGTGTTTCCATTTTCACCTGTACGCCGATGGAAGAGAAAGCTGTGGTGAAAAAATCCACTGCAGGAAAGAAGGATGCCGAACCAAAGAAATCTGCTGCAAAAAAGAAAAAAGGGGCAGATAATAAATAATTATAAAAACTGCTTGCTTTTTTTGAAAAATACGGTATAATATCATTTGTGTCGAACACAAGCTGGAATAGCTCAGTCGGTAGAGCACTTCACTCGTAATGAAGGGGTCGTGAGTTCGAGTCTCATTTCCAGCTTGCTGAGAAAGAGCTGAAACCTGAATGATCTTCTGGGTTTTGGCTCTTTGATTTACAAGGAATGACATGTACCGCAGATGTTTATGGAGGATAACGAGAAATGATGATCCTGTCCCATCCCGCTCCCGGCTTTTTCGAAAAGAAAATCGAAAAAGAAACCGCAGCACGTGTTGCGGCTTTTTTACGTGGCCTTGGACTGGATGTGGAGAACACCGGCTCTACCGGTGTGCGCGCTGACTGGATGGAGCAGGACGGACCTGGCTTATTTCTTGTTGAAAAAAAGGAAGAGTCTTTAGGAGTTCCATTGGAGGCACTTCCCATATATGGCGATTATATATATACGGAAACCACGCATAGACTGACGCTACAACCAGCGTCGCATTGGCATTGCCGATGATAAAGCAAAATTGCTTTGTCTGTTGGGTTCCGTATCTTTTTTTGCCTTTTTTAAAACCATGATCAAAAGAAGAAGGGGGAAACTGATGAAAGAAATTTCTCTGGAATTAAAGAATATAAAGAAGAGCTTCACAGATGAGGAAGGTGTATTAGAAGGTATCAGCCTTGCGATCGGAAAAGGGGAATTTATTACACTGCTGGGTTCATCCGGCTGCGGAAAGACCACCACGCTGCGCATTATAGCAGGACTGGAAACACCGGATTCTGGAAGCGTTTATCTGGATGGCAGGGATGTGACCGGATTGGAACCGAACCAGCGGGATGTGAATACGGTTTTTCAGAATTATGCGCTTTTTCCTCATATGAATGTGGCTGAAAATGTGGGATACGGCCTTAAGCTGGACAAAGTTCCAAAGAATGAGATCAAAAAGAAGGTCAGCGAAATGCTGGAGCTTGTCCAGCTATCCGGGTTTGAGAAGCGAAAGCCTTCAGAGCTTTCCGGCGGTCAGAGACAGCGTGTCGCGATTGCCCGGGCTCTGGTAAAAAATCCAAAGGTCCTCCTTCTCGATGAACCCTTGGGAGCCCTGGATCTGCAGCTTCGCCGAACTATGCAGCTTGAACTGAAGCGCCTGCAGAAAAAGCTGGGCATTACCTTTGTCTATATCACTCACGACCAGGAGGAGGCAATCAATATGTCTGACAGGATCGCAGTGATGAACAACGGCCGTTTTGAGCAGATCGGCACGCCGGATGAGATCTACAATCATCCGAAGACAAGCTACGTGGCAACCTTTGTGGGAAATGCGAATATCCTGACCGGGATCGTGGAGCACACAGAAGGGACACAGGCACTGATCAAGACAAGCGGTGGAAATGTGCTGGCTGAGACAGGAGATGAGCGGCTGCAGCCGGGAGAAAAGGTGACACTGGCTGTCCGAAGCGAAAACCTTATGCTCAATGAATCCTGTGCAGGAACGGCGTCCTACATGCTGGACGCTGCGGTAAAAGAAAAGAATTTTGCCGGAGGACAGCTTCGGGTACTTCTGGAGCTTCCTGACGGGACAGAGATCACAGCCAGCCGCTACGGAATTGATGCGGATGTGGAAGTGGGGCAGAAGGTCTGTCTGAGATTTCTTCCCAAGAATGCAGTGCTGGTAGACCGGGAGGAGAGCAATGAGTAGAGCAGGGCGCGCAGGCAAGGCGCGCCGTCCGGCATCACGTTCTGTATGGATGATACTTCCGCTGTATATTTTTACCCTGATTTTTGTGGCATGTCCGCTTTTATACATGGTGGCATTAAGCTTTGCCACACCGGGAGAGGTACACGGCGTAGATTGGATCTTTACCTTGGATAATTATAAAAAGATCCTGGAACCGGTGTATTTAAATACCTTTATCCAATCCTTTAAGCTGGCACTGACCAGCACGCTGCTCATTGGGCTGATCGGCTATCCCTTTGGCTATTTTATGGCAAAGCTGCCCGAGAAGCGCAAGAAAAAAGCTATGCTGCTTTTAATGCTGCCTTTCTGGGTGAATTCCCTGATTCGTCTTTACGGCTGGATCATCATTCTACAGAAAAAGGGATTGATGAATTTTATTTTAGAGAAGCTGGGGATTATCGAAAAGCCGCTGAAACTGTTATACAGCTATCCGGCGATCGTGATCGGAATGGTTTACGTGCTTCTGCCTTTTATGATCTTTTCCGTATATTCCAGTGCGGAAAAGCTGGACTGGTCGCTGGTGGAGGCATCCCGTGACCTGGGTGCCACAAAAGCACAGGCGTTCTGGAGCATAAGCTTCAAGCTGACGATTCCGGGGCTTTTGTCGGGAATCATACTGACCTTTATTCCATCCATGGGTCTGTTCTTTATTGCAGATATTCTGGGCGGAAACAAGATCGTACTGGTGGGAAGCCTGATCCAGGAGCAGATGACAAGAGGAAGCAACTGGCCCTTTGCGGCAGCTCTTGCTGTGGTGATGATGCTGCTCACCACGATCATGATCGTCTTTTACCGTAAGGTCACAAATGCCAAAGAACTGGAGGGAATCTGATGAAAAAGAATTCAAAATTTGCCAATTTTTATCTGGGACTGATCTTTTTTCTCATGTACCTTCCCATTGGTGTGGTGATCGTATTTTCCTTTAATGAGTCAAAGCTTCCGGTAAGGTTTACCGGCTTTTCCCTGCGCTGGTATGAGCAGCTTGCCGGGGACAGCGCTATGCTGGAGGCGCTTATAAACAGTCTGATCCTGGCGGTTTTGAGCTGCCTTGTTTCTGCGATCATCGGAACGCTGGGAGCAGTGGGGCTTTCCAGGATCCACTGGAAGACAAAGGGAGTTATGGAATATATTTCCATCCTTCCCCTGATGATCCCGGAAATCATTCTGGGTATGGTCCTGATGGCGTTTTTTTACATGCTGAGCCTGCCTTTCGGTATGCTGACGCTGTTGATCGGGCACACCGTTTTCTGCGTTCCCTATATTTTAATGGAGGTAAAAGCCAGGCTGGTGGGAATGGATCCCTCTCTGGAAGAGGCAGCCCGGGATCTGGGAGCATCCTCACTCCGGGCATTTTGGGACATTACCCTGCCTCTTGTTATGCCGGCAGTGATCTCAGGCAGTCTTTTAGCCTTTGCAATGTCCATGGATGATGTGGTCATCAGTATTTTTATCAATGGTCCAAGGCTGTCCACTCTGCCTATAAAGGTATACACCCAGATGAAGACCGGTGTCACACCGGAGATCAATGCCCTTTGTACCATTATGCTGGCGGTTACGCTTCTGGTGTTGGTATTGTATTCCCTGGTGGGAAGATGGCGGAAAAAGAACAGGTAATCACACGGAGGAGGAGATAAGTATGAATAAACTGATTGAGCTGAAAAATCTGACAAAAAACTTTGATGATCAGCAGGTTTTGCGGGGCATTAACCTGGATATTTATGAAAAAGAGTTTTTGACACTTTTAGGCCCAAGCGGCTGCGGGAAAACAACAACCCTGCGTATTATTGCCGGGTTTGACGAGCCAAGCGGCGGGGAAGTCCTTTTCAATGGGATCGAGATCGCCAAGCTGCCTCCATACAAAAGAGAGGTTAATACGGTTTTCCAGAAATATGCTCTTTTTCCCCATCTGAACGTGGCGGAAAATATTGGCTTCGGACTGAGCCTGAAAAAGATGGATAAGGATGTCATTGCCCAGAAGGTGGCGAAAATGCTGAAAATGGTGGGACTTGAGGGATTTGAAAAAAGAGATGTGACCCTGCTTTCCGGCGGACAGCAGCAGCGTGTTGCAATTGCCCGGGCGCTTGTAAACGAACCCAAGGTGCTGCTTCTGGATGAGCCTTTAGGCGCTTTGGATGCAAAAATACGAAAGCAGATGCAGATTGAGCTGAAAAAGATCCAGCAGGAGGTGGGGATCACCTTCATTTATGTAACTCATGATCAGGAGGAGGCTCTTTCCATGTCTGATACCGTGGTTGTTATGAATAATGGGGAAATCCAGCAGATCGGTACCCCTACAGACATCTATAATGAGCCGGAAAACCGTTTTGTAGCAGGCTTTATCGGAGAATCTAACATTATTGAGGGTGTGATGATCCGGGATTATCTTGTGGAATTCGATGGATTTCAGTTTGAGTGCGTGGACAAAGGCTTTGAGGACAGGGAGGAGATCGAAGTGGTACTCCGGCCGGAGGATTTGGATATCGTGGATCCTGAGGATGCAAAAATAAAGGGTGTTGTGCGCAATATTACCTTCAAGGGCGTTCATTATGAAATCCTTGTTGAGACAGAGCTGCGCACTTACAAGGTTCAGACAACAGACTACGCGGAAGTGGGACGCGAGGTAGGACTGAAATTCGGACCGGAAGATATTCATGTTATGTGTAAAATGGGAGCATACTGATGAAACAGTTTAAGCGGTTAATCATTCCATATCTGATCTGGGCTGTCGTGATCCTTGTAATCCCACTGATCCTGATTGCCCTGTATGCCTTTACAAAAGAAGGAAATGAAGTTCTGACCTTTAGTTTTACCTGGGGGAATTTTGCTAAATTCCTGGAGGCTACATATTTAAATGTTATTGTGAAATCCTTTAAGCTGGGAATTCTCTGTACCTTGATCTGCCTGGTGCTGGGATATCCCCTGGCGTATATCATTGCAAAATGCCCGGAGAAAGTCCAGAGCACGCTGATCCTTCTGGTGACCATTCCTATGTGGATCAACATGCTTCTGCGCACCTATGCGTGGATGAATCTTTTGGCAGACAATGGAATTATCAATCACATGCTGGCAAATTTGGGCATTTCTCCGGTGACTATGATGTATACGGATTTTTCTGTTATGCTGGGCCTGGTGTGCAACTTTATGCCCTTTATGATCATTCCGATCCACACCTCTCTGAGCAAGATGGATAAATCTTTGATCGAGGCGGCATATGATCTTGGAGCAAATAAATTCCAGACCTTCTGGAAGGTGGTCTGGAAGCTGTCGCTTCCGGGAGTGGTAAACGGTATTATGATGGTATTTCTTCTTGCAATTTCTTCCTTCGTAATTCCGAAGCTGCTGGGAGGCGGACAGTACATGCTGATCGGTAACCTGATTGAATCCCAGTTCATTTCCGTGGGTGACTGGAATTTTGGAAGCGCAATTTCGCTGATCCTTGCCGTGCTCATCCTGATCTTCATGGGACTGATGAAACGGCTGGACAAACAGGACGAATAGGAGGCGGAAAGAATGAAGCAAAAGAAAAATTTACTTTCCAGATTTTATGTAGTTCTCTGCCTAGTGTTTTTTTACCTTCCGATTTTGGTGACCATGATCTTTTCCTTTAATTCATCTAAATCGTTGACAAGATTTACAGGATTTTCCATGAGGTGGTATAACGAGCTTCTTCATAATACGGAAGTGAGCAAGGCTGTGTATGTGTCTCTTACGGTGGCAATTCTTGCTACAGTGATCTCTACCGTGATCGGAACCATAACAGCCATCGGGTTGTCAAAATCCCGGAAGGTGATAAAGGAGCTGCTGCTGAACATTAATAACCTTCCGATTTTGAATCCGGATATTGTGACAGCCATTGGCCTGATGCTTTTATTTTCCTCCATTGGATTCCGGAAGGGGTATCTGACCATGCTGCTGGCGCACATTGCCTTTTGCACGCCGTATGTGATCACAAGTGTTTACCCAAAGGTAAGAAGCCTGGATCCCAACCTGGCAAACGCTGCCATGGATCTGGGTGCCACACCCTTTCAGGCACTGACAAAGGTAATTGTGCCCATGATAAAGGAAGGGGTTTTCGCAGGTGCGCTGCTTGCATTTACCATGTCATTTGACGATTTTGTGATTTCCTACTTTGTATCAGGAAATGGGGTAAAGAACATTTCCATAGTGGTCTATAATATGACAAAGAGGATCAATCCTACCATCAATGCACTTTCTACCATCGTGATCCTGGTAATTGCGCTGGTGTTGGTTTTATCAAATGTTTTGCCGAGACTGATGGAAAAGTATTCCGGAAGGATCAGCAAAAAGCTTCAGAGAACCGTTTCCCTGATCCTGATCGTGGTTGTGGGAGCAGGTCTGGTACGGTGGGGGTATGCTGCGGAAGCGAACCATATTCTGAAAGTCTACAATGCGGGAGAGTATATGGACCTTGATCTGCTTGAGCAGTTTGAGGAAGAATATAATTGTACGGTCGTGTATGAAACCTTTGAGTCAAATGAAATGATGTATACGAAGCTTTCCGGCGGAGAGTCATATGATGTGCTGATTCCTTCCGATTATATGATCGAGCGCCTGATCAAGGAGGAATACCTTCAGTACCTTGACTGGGATCTGATCCCAAACAGCAAGAATCTTTTGAAAGAAGTAAGAAATAAGAGCTATGATTCAGGCAGCAGGTACTCCTGTCCGTATTTCTGGGGAACCGTAGGAATCCTTTATGATACCACTGTGGTGGATGAGGAAGATCTGGAGGATGGCTGGGAGCTTTTGAGAAATCCAAAGTATAAAGGAAATATTTACATGTATGACTCTGAGAGAGACTCCTTTATGATCGCGTTGAAGGCACTGGGCTATTCCATGAATACGACCAATGAACAGGAAATCCAGGAGGCTTATCAGTGGCTCATCGATCAGAGAAATACCATGGAGCCCATTTATGCGGGAGATGACGTGATCGACAATATGATTTCCGGAAATAAGGCGATAGCAGTGGTATATTCGGGAGATGCTTCCTATATTATAAGTGAGAATCCAAACCTGGATTACCTGACTCCAAAGCAGGGTACCAATGTGTGGTATGATGCCATGGTCATTACAAAAGATTGTAACGAGGTGGAGCTGGCACACAAATTTATAAATTTTATGATTGATGAGCAATCGGCTCTTTCCAACACGCAGGAAGTAGGGTATACTTCTACTGTAAGGAGTGCATACGATGCCATGATAGAAGCGGATTATGCAGGCATTTCCTCTTACATCCCGGATTATGATAACCCAAACAGTGAGATATTCCGGTATCAGCAGCCAAAGATCAAGCAGAAATATGCAGAGCTGTGGACAAAGATCAAGGCGGAGTGAAAAGTAGCAGAGCTGTAAAGCGAAGCGAAAAATAAATTAACAATAAAAGGAGAGATTATTATGAAGAAAAAGGTATTAGCAGGCGTTTTATGTGCAGCAGCGATGGCAGCAGTTTCTATGCCGGTATACGCAGACGATTCCGAGCTGGTTCTCTATACATGGGAAGGGATGTTCCCACAGGAGGTCCTGGACGGTTTTGAGGACGAGACAGGAATCAAAATTGTATATTCCAATTTTGATACGGACGAAACGATGCTGGAGAAAGTTTCCATGGCAAAGGGCGGAGACTACGATGTGGTGATCGCAGATGACTATATTTTGGAAAAGGTTATTCAGGAAGGCCTTGCTGAGAAGCTGGACAAAGAAAAGCTTTCCAACTTTGAAAATATCAATCCACTGTATCAGGGCCAGTTCTATGATCCGACCGACGAATATATCGTACCATACGGAGCCGGAATCCCTCTGATCGTATATGACCCGGAGGAGGTAGATCTGGATATTAAGGGGTATAGTGACCTTTGGGATGAGTCTTTGGAGGACAGCATTGCCCTTACTGCAAATTATAGGGTTATCAATGGTATTACAAACCTGGCTCTTGGAAAGAGCATGAACGAGGAGGATATAGACTCCATAAAGGAAACAGGAGAAAAGCTTCTTGAGCTGGCACCGAATGTGCGTATGATCCAGGATGATAATACTCAGGATGCTCTGTTAAACGGCGAAGCATCTGTAGCATTTTTATACACTTCCCAGGTAACCGCTGTTTTGGCTGAGAATCCTGACTTGAAGGTGGTTTATCCGGAAGAGGGCCTTGGCTTTGGTATCATGGGAATGTTTATCCCAAGCGAGGCACCGAATAAGGATGGCGCATATCAGTTTGTAAATTACATCCTGCAGCCGGAGGTTGCTGCACAGTGCTTTGATTTCATCGGCTACTACTGCACAAACAAGGCGGCAGATGACCAGGTAAATCCTGATCTTGTAGTGCCGGACAGCGTAACAAAGGGTGAGATCGTCCAGAATATCAGTGCAGAAGCAGACGAGCAGTATAATAAAAACTGGACGGAGTTTAAAGCAGCTTGTGACTGATCTTAAAACTTGTCTGTAAAAAAGACTTCTGGAAAAGAAAAGTTGGGGGTAAAGAAGATGGAGATTTATAAAGGTACATCAACCTTTGCAGGAATTGCCATCGGTAAAATACGCTATTATCACAAAGGCGAATATCAGGTACGCCAGAATTTAGTAAGCAATGTAAAAAAGGAACTGGGAGATTTCAATGAAGCCAGGCTCAAGGTGCTGCAAAAGCTGAAGAGATTGTATGAAGAAAATTCAAAGCTTTCGGAAAAGGAGGCCAGTGCGTTCCTGGAGCAGGCCAGACTTTTGGAAACCGGAAGCTTTCAGCGAGCAGTGGAGAGCATGATTTCGGCAGAAAAAGTCAATGCAGCTTATGCGGTGATGACGACCAGGGACGAGCTTTCTAATACTTTCCGGAATCTGGAAGAGCCTTCTATCCGCAGACGCATTTCCAATGTGCAGGAGATTTCAGGCCGTCTCATCGATGAGCTGGGAGGTGTGGAGCCCCGGATCAATCTGGGAAAGGACCCTGTGATCTTAGCGGCAGAGGTGCTTACCCCCACAGAAATCATGGAGATGGATAAGGAAAAGCTCCTGGCTATGGTGACCCACCAGGGCTCGGAAATTTCCCATACCGCAATCCAGGCAAAGACCATGGGAATCCCGTCCGTTTTCGGCATTGTGCCGGAGGATGAATGGGATGGATGTATGGCAATAGTAGACGGGTATACAGGAATCCTTTATCTTCATCCTGACAGCGAGATGGTGAAAGAATACGAAATCCGTCTCAGGGCTGATCAGGAGGAGAAAGAGGAGTTATTAAAGCTAAAGGCGGAGAAGGACAGAACTGTTGACGGAAAGGATGTCGGGATATACGCTAATATCGGTAACCTGGATGACCTGAACAGTGTGATCTATTACGGTGCAACAGGGATCGGACTTCTCAGAAGTGAATTCCAATACCTGGGAAGGGAGAATTATCCCAGGGAGAACGAGCTTTTTATGGCTTACCGAAAAGTAGCGGAAACAATGGGAGAGCGTCCTGCGGTTATCCGTACTGTAGATCTGGGCGCGGACAAGCAGGCTCCCTATCTGGATATTCCTCAGGAGACAAATCCTATTATGGGAAACAGGGGAATCCGTCTCTGCCTTGACAGAAAGATGATGTTTAAGGCGCAGCTTCGGGCTATTTACCGGGCAAGTGCTTATGGAAATCTTGAGATGATGTATCCCATGATTTCTTCTGAAGAAGAAATGGATGAGATAGAAGCAATCGTCGAGGAGGTAAAAGCCGGGCTACGCAAAAAGGAGATTCCGTTCAAAGACATTCGGGTGGGAATCATGATCGAGACACCTGCGGCGGTGATGATCAGTCGGGAGCTTGCAAAAAGAGTTGACTTTTTAAGCCTGGGAACTAACGACCTAAGTCAGTATACTTTGGCGATGGACCGTCAGAATCCGCTTTTGAGAAATAAATATAATGATCATCATCCGGCTGTTTTGAGAATGATCGAAATGGTTATTCATGCTGGACATCAGGAAGGCTGCCAGGTATGTATCTGCGGAGAGCTTGCGGCAGATACGAAGCTTACGGAAACCTTCCTTCGAATGGGCGTGGATTCTCTGTCAGTGGTGCCGGCGTGTATCCTTCCGGTGCGGAAGGCTCTCAGGGCTGTGGATCTCAGCAAGGCACCTTGTGCACGGAAATAAGGAGAAATATGGAAAAAAGCAGAGTGATTTTACTTCCCTGTGAAGACTACGAGGAAGAAAAGGTATACAATCTGATGAAAGAGGGGCTGGATCTACTAGGAGGAATTTCCAGGCTGATTGGAAAAGAAGAAAAAATTCTCTTAAAGCCCAATCTCTTGAAAAAAGCAGAGATAGAAAAGGCGGTTATCACACATCCTGTTGTGGTGGGCGCCTTTGCCCGTATTCTGAGAGAAGAAGGGTATGAGAATATTGTACTCGCAGATTCCTGCGGAAACGGGACGACAAAAAAGGTTATAAAAGGGACTGGGATGGATGCTTACCTGGAAAAATATGGGATTGAAGCCATTGATTTTTCAGAAGGAGTGCATGTGGAGTATCCGGAAGGAAAGCAGGCAAAGGAATTTGTGATGCCGAAAGAGCTTCTGGAGGCTGATTGCGTGATCTCCCTTTCCAAGATGAAGACCCATGCGCTGGAGCGTATTACGGGAGCAGTAAAAAACAGCTATGGATTTGTATATGGAAGGAACAAGGCAATCGGACATACAAAATATCCAAGTGCAGACAGCTTTGCCAGAATGCTGATCGATTTGAATCAGTATGTAAAGCCGAGACTTTATGTGATGGACGGCATTGTGGCTATGGAGGGAAACGGTCCCGGAGCCGGGGATCCTGTTCCTATGAAGGTGATGCTGATGTCAACAGACCCGGTGGCTCTGGACAGCGTGTTTGCGAGACTTGTCCATTTAAAGCCGCAGCTTGTGCCGACTAATTACCACGGGGAGAAAATGGGGCTGGGGAACAGTGATGAAGCGAATATCCAGGTGCTTTTACCGGATGGCTGTGAGATGTCCGTGGAGGATGCCGTAATGGAATACGGAAATCCCTACTTTAACGTGGACAGAACCGAAATCAGGCATAATATCTGGACCCGTATGGCAAAGGCCTTAAATATTTTCCAGAAGAAGCCCTATATTGATGGGGAAAAGTGTATCCGTTGCGGAATCTGCGTAAGAAGCTGCCCCGTTCCGGAGAAAGCAGTGGATTTCCGAAACGGAAAGGAAAATCCACCTGTGTATGATTACAAAAAATGTATCCGCTGCTTCTGCTGCCAGGAAATGTGCCCGGAGAAGGCGATCAAGGTCAAATAAGGCGAAGGGCAGAAGCAGCGTGCTTCATTTCTGCGAGTAACAAGCCAAGCGGACATGCTTGCATGTCCATTTGGGGAGTGCTGCGCGCAGCGCGGAAATCGGATCCCCTGCAGTTTAATGCAGGGGATTCGATCCGTTTCGGGAGTTTTCGGAGCTATAAATGTCATGACGCAAGAATGCTGGTGATTTCCTGCACCTGAGAAAGCGAAATAGAGCACTCCTGCGCGATCATCCCGTCCGGTATGTTTTGGGATTTCAGCTTTAAGACATTTTGGACCAGTTGAATGCCCAGTTGAATGCCCTTCTGAATACCACGTTCTTCACCTGCTTTTATCATGTCATCAATTGCTTTGCACATACTAACCGCTCCTTTCTTTTTGAGGGTTGGAGCTTCAATCTCATCTAAATTAGACATCACGCGGATGAGATCGAAAGCATCCTGATTCAGATTTTCAAATTCTTGTTGGTGTGAGTTCATGTAGTTATGTAGATTATCCATATTTTCACAGTTCTGCAGAAAACCGAAAACGAAACCGTTCCTTATCCTCAAAGTATTCATTGGAAAGAATATCCTTTTCCGCCATGAAACCTCCTTCCTGTCCAGAGGCAAGGCGAAGCTGCGTATGGATGCTTTGAATAAAGAACAATCTGTACTAACTATATTATACAGAAGGATCGAATACTGCGCAACCATAAATATGACTCTGAACATTATTTTGAGAAAATTTAGTCGAATGACCATTTGAATTTTGAAAAAATTTGATAGGCATAAGCAAGAGATATGGGGTGATATAAATCAACAACTCCATCACTGGCAACGGAGTTGTTGACTTGTATTTCTGAGATATAAACACCTTATCATACAACGTACAATACTGCAAGGAGTTTATAAAGATTTAAGAATCATGCCAGACCTAATAATGCAGCCGTTTCCCGGATAAACTCCGGAGTAGTTCCGCAGCAGCCGCCTATGAGGGTAGCTCCTGCCTGGACGAGAGCCTGCATATGACGGGCAAAATCCTTTGCGTTCATGTTATAAATAGCCTGGCCTTTGTCATCAATAACAGGCATACCGGCATTTGGCTTGGCGATAACTGGAATAGATACATTTTCTTTAATGTTTCGGATGACAGATACAAGCTGATCCGGTCCAACAGAGCAGTTGACGCCTACGGCATCGGCGCCTGCCGCCTCCAGGGAAACAGCGGCTTCAATGGCATTTCCGCCGCTGAAGATACTTCCGTCCGCCTCTACAGTCATGGAACACATAACAGGCAGATCACATACACTTGAGGCAGCATCTACGGCAGCAAGAGTCTCTTCTATATTAATCATGGTTTCTGCCACGATCAGGTCAACGCCTGCGTCAGCCAAAATACGAATCTGCTCCTGATATGTCTCAAAAGCTTTTTCATAAGTCATTTCTCCTGCCGGAGCCATCATTTTACCGCTGGTAGTGATATCACCTGCTACAAAAGCAGCATTCACGGCAACCTCTCTGGCGTAACTTACCAGAGTCCGGTTAATATCCTCAATGTCTTTCTCAAGTCTGTGCATGGTGAGATTTACGCGGTTTCCGCCGAAAGTAGGAGCATAAATAATCTTGCTTCCGGCCTGAATATAATCTCTTTGAAGCTTCTGAATCACTTCTTTATGTGCAATGACCCATTTTTCCGTACAGATACCCTTTGGCATTCCGGCTGCCATGAGATTGGATCCGGTAGCGCCGTCCAGAAGTACGGTAGATTGGGTCAGTTGGCGAAATTCTTCTTTTGTCATGGCGAGTCTCCTTTGATTATAATGATATTTTGCATTATAGCACGATTTTACTTGATTTTCTACTAAGGTGCGTATAAAATAAGGATTGTTTACCAATCTTTAATAGCTTAAGAAAAGGAGTAGAAAATGAGTCGAAGGAGAAGAAAAGACTGGATACCAGGGCTGATCATTACAGCAGTGGTACTGGTAATTGCTCTCATATTTATGGGACTTTTAGCACTGACAAAAATGATTCCCAATATTTTTATGTTGATCATTGGAATCGTACTTGCAGTTTTGATAATCTTAGCAGCATTTTTAACCCACAGAACCCGGTATATCGCAAGGTTTACGGGAGGAGTTCTGCTATCGTTTTTACTGGTGGCTGTTTTAGTCATGGGAAGTCTTTATGTGAACAAGACCCGGACCGCATTGAGCAATATTTCCGGCGTAAATACCGAGGTAACACAGATTTCAGTGTATGTGCGGAGCGATGATCCGGCAGATTCCGTGGAGGCTACAGCAGGCTATTCTTATGGAATCCTGCAGTCACTGGACCGTGAAAATACGGATGGAGCTGTGGAACATTTAAAGAGCCAGTTCGGTACGGACGTTCAGACAATCGAATATGCGGGCCTGACAGAGTTAGCGGATGGACTTTTAAATGGAGAAGCGGGAGCTGCTCTTTTGAACCAGGGTTATCTGCAGGTTTTGGAAGAGATCGACGGCTATACTGATATTGAGTCAAAGATTAAAGAAGTAGGTTCTGTTGAAGTAGAAACGGAAATCGAAAGCAGCACTGAGACACCTGCAGCGCCGACTATCACGGCAAATGGGGGCAAGGTTTATACAGTTTATATCAGCGGTATTGACAACAGAGGTGCACTGGTTACAAAGAGCCGAAGCGATGTAAACATTATTGCAACGGTGAATACGGATACCCACCAGGTTCTGCTGGTTTCCACACCGAGAGATTATTTTGTTCCCCTGTCCATTTCCGGGGGACAGCCGGACAAGCTGACCCATGCGGGCATTTATGGCATTGATGTATGTATGGATACACTGGGAATGCTGTATGATATTGATATCAATTATTACTTCCGCGTGAACTTCGGCGGTTTTGTGGAGATTATCGATGCGCTGGGGGGAATTACCGTAAATTCCGATTATGATTTTGATTCCGGAAATATTACAGGATATCATTTCAATAAAGGTGAGAACTATGTAAACGGTGAGCAGGCCCTTGTATTTGCCAGGGAGCGTTACGCTTTCCAGGAAGGTGACCGTCAGAGGGGAAGAAATCAGATGGCTGTTATCCAGGGTGTAGCCAATAAGGTTTTATCACCGGAGATTCTTACAAGCTACTCCTCTGTGCTTTCCAGCCTGGACGGATGCTTTGGAACAAACATTTCCTATGAGGAGATTGCAGATCTTCTTCAAAAACAGCTCACCAAAGGCGGAAGCTGGAACATTGTAAGCTACAGCGTAGACGGAACAGGAGATAACCAAAAGCCTTATTCCATGAGCCAGACTGCTTATGTTATGGTTCCGGATTATACTACTGTGGAGAAAGCGAAATCTCTCATGCAGGCAGTCCGTGACGGACAGGTTATTACACAGGCGGACGCGGATGCCGGGGCTTCTACAGCAGAGACAGTGCCGGCCGCTGATACGGCTCCAGCCGATGGAACGGTGCAGGCACAGTAGAGTGCTGCTAACTGAATAATGATTTGACAAAAAATTAAATCCAGACATTCTAAACAAAATTTAGAGTGCCTGGATTTTTTGCGTCCGAATAAAATATAAAAATGGTGGAATACTGTAAATGTCGCATTATTCTAGTAATGCGACTCCCTTGCTAAAATGGTCCGGCTCCGCGTATTCGGAGACCTGACCATTTTTGTTACCATTTATTTTGGATTTTGACTAGAGTTGATTGTCCATAAGTTGATTCATATATTTACGCTTCGTATCAGAACAAATATGAACATAAAGATCCAGAGTAGTGCGTACAGATGTGTGCCCTAAAATTTCAGAAAGAGATTTTGTGTCAAAACCCTGTTCCACCCATCGACAGGAAAACTGATGTCTCAATGAATGTATTTTCAAGGGCGGAATTTGACATTCTTTCAGTAAAGCAGAATATTTGCGCTGGATAATACGGGGTTCCATACACTTAGATGTCCCGGTCAAAATATAAGTATCCTTTTCACCTGCTAACCTTTGACCAAGCTCGAGAAGTTTATCAGGAATAGGGATTTCACGATGTGAATTTGCCGTTTTCGGGGAATCTATATATAAAATCGTTTTTGCTATCTTATGTGTAACCGGATCTGGTATCTGGTCCAGGTTCTTGATTCGGATAACTGTACGGCAGATGCGGAGCTTTTTTCTGCTAAAGTCGAAATCTTCCCAGCGGAGACCGCTAAGCTCTCCCACACGAATACCTGTATTCATACAAAGAAGGATTCCATAATTAAATCTGTCCAGGTGCTGAATTAAGTATTCCTCCAGAATCTGATAATCCTCTATATCCATTATTTTTATATCATTGTTTATTACAGTCAGATGTGGGTATTTTATAGGCTCAGCAGTGCTCAGCCCCTCTGACTGTGCGAAATTCAAAACATTTCTTAAAACGCTTAACGTTACATGAATAGTTCCATTTGATAATCCCTGCTCCTTCTTTTTTTGAATCAGATACCAGATTGTTTTGTTGGTGATATTTCTTACAGGGGTAGAACCGATTTCGGAAAGTATCTGATTTTCCAAAATAGCTTCGTAGTTGGAAAAAGTACTGTCTTTTACTGTATGACGAATCTGGAACTTCCACCATTGCGATACAGTGTGGAATGTAGCGCTGGGAGCAAGGCAACATACACCGCCGTACAGTGCAGTTTCAGCTTGAGTTTCAGAAAGCTTGCATATTTTTTTCTGCTTTACTTCACGATAGGTTCTGCCATACAAATAGCCGTACCGGATTTTTCCATTTATATCCCTGGCTTTAACGTAACGTGCTTCCCATCGTCCGTCTTTTCGTTTACGAATATTCTCACCTTTTCTGGACATAGTTACCTCCTTATAAATCACGATTTTAGTACCATTTTTTTGACCACTTATACATTATATAGTACATTTTGTGCTGCTGAAGAAATGAATAAATAAATATCCAGGTTGGAATTAATTCTAGTAAATTATGACAAACACGGTATAAATGAAGATTCTTTATTGACTTCCACCTCATTTCGCTGTAAACTATAAACCGACAAGCAGAAAAAGTACCTAAATTATCGGTTTTCTGCTTATCGCATTACTAGAATAATATGACAAGCTGAGAAAGAAAGCAAAAGTATTATGAAAACAGGATACAGCATTCGGACGTGGCGAATGAGACTTTTTTGCCCGGAACCCTCATGGCTTGAAAAGACACAGGAGTATTTCAGAAATGTGGTTGACTTTTATTATGGTCTCCTGTGCAGACATGAAGAATTATGGAACAGCAGCCTTTTTGAGATTCAACGGGAGCTGGAGTTGCTAACTCTGGCAGGGCGGGAGAAAAGACAGCCGGAATGTCCGTTGCCCTTTGGAAAGGTTCCTGTTTATTTTCGACGCTCTGCGATAAATAAAGCAGCTGCTGTCGTAAAAAGCACTGTTGCGGGAATTCACAAAGCAGACAGTGGCAAGACAGAAGCTTTTCCGGAAGGAATTGATGCCAATGTAACCTTTTTTAAAGGCATGTACAGCGACCTTACTTCAGAAGAGGTGCAGTTAAAGCTTTGGAATGGGGAAAAATGGGTGTGGATTTCCTGTCAGTTGAAAGGAAGGGCTTTTCCGATGGATGGACAGCCTCTTTCCCCAACCCTGGTAAAGGAAGGCAAATGGTACATGCTTCACATTCCTGTGCGTCAGGAAAACAGCGATGCCCGTACTGCTAAGGAGCGTATGGCCGCCGGGGAGCGAATCTGCAGCGTCCGCTTTACGAATACGGATATATTTGCCATGTGCTGTGTTCTGGATGGGGAAGGGCAGCAGATTGCTGTGCATGCCTGCCGGGGAGGAGATGAGTATCGTCACCGCTGCCGACAGCTTATGGAAAAAATCGAACAGTCCCGTGTATATACGGATCACGATGATTCCCTTCAGCCCAATAAAAAATACTTTGTACATCTGAGAAATCTGTCTCAACATTACGGACACCAGGTGAGCCGGGAAATTGTAGATTTTTGCCTGAAGGAGAGGGCGGGAATCATAGTGCTTCCCGACTACAGTCAGGACTTTTCCAGAATGTCCATGTTAAAAAGCGGGAACTTTTCACCGCTGCATCTGAGCAACCGGATTCGCAGCTTTCTGCAGTACAAGGCATGGGCGAAGGGGATTCTGGTGCTGGAACTTCGAACTGACGGAACGGTCGGAAAATGCGCCGTTTGCGGCGGAAAGATCCGAAAAAGCGGAAAACAGTTTATCTGTGAAAACGGCCATCAGGGCAATCGCTTTTTGAACGATGCGAAAAACCTTGGCTTAAAATGCCAGGAAAGCTTCCGGAGAAACAGGGAAAAGTAAATGACATAAGCAGCATGTTTCATGCTCTTATATAAATACCGGGAAACCGGTGAGAGGGTGTGCACCAGAGGTGCGTACTTTCCGGTCGAATATCGCCGGGCGGCCCATGGAGGCGTCGCCGAAGAACCGCACCTTAGGGAGCGGGGTATATTCAAAGTTATAAAAATGATAAAGGAAAGTTGATTTATTATGTTACGGAATTTAGGGAAAGAAGTAAGAAATTCAGGTAGCAGTAATGGCAATGGAAGACGGTCATTGAAACGCTTTGAACACTGGCAGTTAATTGCACTCTATCTAATCATATATGATATTCTTGCGGTCAATGCTTCGTATTTTCTGGCACTGTGGTTCCGATTTGACTGCACATATTCGATGATTCCGGCGCAGTATTTTTCAGCTTATCTGAAATTTGCACCATTCTATACTGCTTTTTCTATTTTTGTATTTTGGGCATTACGCCTGTACAACAGTGTATGGAGATTTGCTAGCTACAGCGAGCTACTTCGTACCGGCTTTGCAACAGTGATCACATCCATATTCCATATTATAGGAATCACCTTGGCATTTGGTAGAATGCCATCTTCCTACTTCCTGTTTGGAATGATTATTCAATTTGGATTGGTTGTAGGCGTGCGCTTTTCTTACCGTTTTATCCTGTTGGAAAGAAGCCGCCGGGAAAAGAGTGAGAGTCAGGGAATGATTCATCATGTGATGCTGATCGGTGCCGGAGCCGCAGGTCAGATGATCCTAAAAGACATCGAGCGGGCTTACGAAACAAAAGCGAAGGTTTACTGCATTATCGATGATAACCCTAACAAATGGGGACGTTACATAGAAGGAATTCCGGTTGTGGGAGGTCGTGATGACATCCTGGTAAATGCGGAGAAATATAAGATTGATCAGATTTTTCTGGCAATACCCAGTGCCAGCGCACAAGAGCAGAGGGATATTCTGAATATCTGCAAAGAAACGCGATGTGAAATGAAAATCCTGCCAGGAATGTACCAGCTTGTGACGGGAGAGGTTTCCGTAAGCAAGATGAAGGATGTGGCTGTGGAGGATCTTCTGGGAAGAGAACCGATTAAGGTCAACATGGATGAAATCTATGATTACCTGAGCGGAAAGACAATTCTGGTGACCGGCGGAGGCGGTTCGATCGGAAGCGAGCTGTGCCGACAGATCGCGGGACACCAGCCAAAGCAGTTGATTATTTTCGATGTTTATGAGAACAATGCATACGATATTGAGCAGGAGTTGAAAGGAAAATATCCCGGTCTGAATTTGGTGGTGCTGATCGGATCAGTGCGTGACAGCCGCAGGATCAGCAGCGTTTTTGAGACATATAAGCCGGATATTGTTTATCATGCGGCGGCGCACAAGCACGTTCCGCTGATGGAGACGAGTCCCTGCGAGGCGATCAAGAATAATGTGATGGGCACATATAAAACCGCATATGCGGCTTTGAAAAACGGGTGCCAGAGATTTGTCCTCATCAGTACCGACAAAGCGGTGAACCCGACAAACATCATGGGCGCCAGCAAGCGTCTCTGCGAGATGGTGATACAGTCCGTGGACATGATCAGCAAGCAGGACCGGGAGGATCTGCTGCCGCTTCTGGGAAGACATTATGAGGACAGCGAGGAGACAGAGCAGTTATCGGAGCACTTTGCTGCTTCTAAGAATGCGTCAGGCAGATCACGCCGGACAGAATTTGTGGCGGTCCGTTTCGGAAATGTATTGGGCAGCAACGGTTCTGTGATCCCTCTTTTCAAAAAGCAGATTGCCAAAGGCGGTCCGGTCACTGTGACCCATCCGGACATTATCCGTTATTTCATGACCATTCCGGAGGCGGTGAGCCTGGTGCTCCAGGCTGGGACATATGCCAAAGGAGGAGAGATTTTCGTCCTGGATATGGGCGCCCCGGTAAAGATCGACACCCTTGCCAGAAACCTGATCAAGCTGTCCGGGTATAAGCCGGACGTGGATATCAAGATTGAGTATACGGGTCTGCGCCCCGGGGAGAAGCTGTATGAGGAAAAACTGATGGCGGAGGAAGGACTTACCAAGACCCAGAACGATCTGATACATATTGGCAGACCGATTCCGTTTGATGTCGAGAAGTTCCTGGGGCAGTTGGAGACGCTGGCAGAGTTTAGTTACAGCAACAGCGGGCATATTTGTGAGCTTGTGAAAGAAATCGTGCCCACGTACCATCCGGCGGAGGCGGATCTGAAGATGCATGGGAAGGTGTATGAGGAATTGCTGCAGGAGGCGGCGGTGACAAATCAGGCGGGATAGTCAGATACCTTGCAGCAAGCTATGGGGTTCTGATTGTCGGGGGTATTCGCTAAATGCGTGTGCGAGCGCCTGCGTCCGCTATGGAAAACAGATTCATCAATCACAGAGGAGTAAAACACAATGGATAAGGAAAAATACCTGGCAGATCCACGGTTTAAAGGGATTGAGCCATTTAAGGATAAAGTATGGCTTTCCTCCCCGACCATGCATGGGGAAGAACTGAAATATATGACGGAAGCCTTTGAGACAAACTGGATGTCTACCGTGGGAGAAAACATTAACGCAGTAGAGCTAATGACGGCTGAGGAGAGATACTGTGATATTCATGAAATGTGGACAGATGGTTCTTGAAATCTTTCTTGATCCTAAGCATCCGGAACATGTAACAGAACCGGAAGATTATGGATTAAGGCACATTGCTTTTTTTAGTGGAGAAATTAGATGAGGCTGTCAAGGTTGTTAAATGTGAGCCCATTAGAACTGATTGGTTCGGAAGAAGATTCACATTTACAAAGGATCCGGATAGACAACCGATTGAATTAATAGGGAGAAAGCCAGATATCGGAGCAGCTAAGTATAA
Organism: Ruminococcus sp. 5_1_39BFAA; assembly: GCF_964240875.1. Taxonomy (NCBI): domain Bacteria; kingdom Bacillati; phylum Bacillota; class Clostridia; order Eubacteriales; family Oscillospiraceae; genus Ruminococcus; species Ruminococcus sp. 5_1_39BFAA. The sequence continues at coordinate 148,306 of NZ_CAXSVO010000007.1, forward strand.
CACAGAAGATGAATGGGTACAGGAGTACAAGGAGCAGTTTAGTACTGAGCTGAGCTTTATGTAGCATATAGTATACGGCTTTGTGCGCAGCACTCAGTAGGAGAAATATAAGAGGAGAACAGGGAGTCATGTCTATTGACAAGAAAAAAATCATAGGGATTTCTGCAGCTGTTTTAGGAGCTGCATTTGTGGGCATGAGTATTCTTGCCAGAAAGAAAAAACCATCCTCTATCTATGAAGATGATAAAGAACATAAAAATCCGTTTGAGGGTAAGAAGGTGGTTCTTATTAAGGATGAGAATGATAAAGAAAATGCGGATGGAGTAAAAGGACATCTTGAGGCTATCGGAGAGGTAGATTACAATCCGGGGTTTTATGAGAAACACGTTAAGAGAGTTATTGATGTGGTTCTGTCATTTGGTGGGCTTGTTACGTTATCTCCCTTTTTTACCATCATTGCACTTGCTATAAAGATAGAAGATCCGGGTCCGGTGCTGTTCACGCAGAAGCGAGTGGGGCAGAATAAGAGATATTTCAAATTACATAAATTCCGCTCCATGAAGATGAGTACACCACACGATGTGCCGACTCATCAGCTGGAGAATCCGGAGCAATACATAACAAAAGTTGGGAAGTTCCTGCGTGCTCATAGTCTGGATGAACTGCCGCAGATTTGGGATATCTTCATTGGAAATATGTCGGTAATTGGTCCCAGGCCGGGTCTCTGGAATCAGGATCTTTTAACTGCTGAGAGAGACAAGTATGGTGCTAACGATGTGAAGCCTGGGCTTACTGGTTGGGCGCAGATTAACGGCAGGGATGAACTTGAGATTCTTGATAAGGCGAAGCTAGATGGAGAATATGTTAAGAAGATGGGTCTTGGGATGGATATCAAATGTTTTCTGGGAAGTATCCATGTATTTGGAAAAGATGAGTCTGTGGTTGAAGGCGGAACTGGGGAAATGAAGAAAAAAAATGTTGGACGCCATTATACAGATGGAAAAAGTGATGATGAGCTGATAGGACATATCGGATTCGGTGAACCTGTCGAGGCTGATAAGGATGGTCATAAGCGAGTACTGATAACTGGTGTCGATTCATATATTGGAGAATCGTTCCGAGCGTATGCCGTAGAGTATTATCCTGATAATTTTACGATTGATGCTGTGGATATGATAGATTCGGCATGGAGAGATATGGACTTCTCACCATATGATGTGGTTTTCCATGTAGCTGGTATAGCCCATGCTGATGTAGGAAATGTGTCTGATGAGGTGAAGGAAAAGTACTATGCCGTTAACACTGATCTTGCTATAGAGACAGCTAACAAGGCGAAGGCAGATGGAGTTAAACAGTTTGTTTTCATGTCTTCAGCGATTGTTTATGGAGATTCGGCTCCTTATGGAAAGCGGAAGAGGATTACGGCTGATACAAAACCGAAACCTGCAAATTTCTATGGAGATAGCAAGTGGCAGGCTGACAAAGGTGTTAGGAAACTGGCGGATAACAGCTTTATTGTAACTGTTCTCAGACCACCGATGATCTACGGCAAGAACAGTAAGGGTAATTATCCTACGCTTGCTAAGATGGCAAAGAAGCTGTCTATTTTCCCGGATGTGCAGAATGAGAGGTCGATGCTTTACATAGAAAACCTCTGTGAGTTCCTATGTCAGGTAATGATAAGAGGAGAAAGTGGTATCTTCTGGCCTCAGAATGCTGAATATACCAGGACTTCGGAACTGGTAAAAATCATCGGGGAGGTAAGTGGACATAATGTAAGGGTTTCAAAAAGATGGAATTGGGTTGTTGGTCTGGCATCACGCATTCCGGGCAAGGTTTCAGGGCTGGCAAATAAGGCATTTGGCAATATGATCTATGAACAGAACATGAGCCAGTATGATTTCAAATATCAGAAAGTTTCATTAAAAGAAAGTATTAAGAGGACGGAAGGCTAATGGCGGAACAAAAAAAAGCATTGCAGCTTGCATCAGTTGCTTCAATGATAGATCAATTTAATATTCCGAACATCCAGATTCTTCTTGATTTAGGTTATAAGGTAGATGTTGTAGCAGATTTCACACATCCAGGAACTATTACAAACGAAAGAGCAGAAGATTTGAAAAGTCGCCTCAACGATATGGGAGTTCGTGTGATTGATATAGCAATACCACGATCGCTAAATCCAAGGGCTGTCATGTCTGCGTACAAACAAGTTAAAAAACTAATTACATCTGAACACTACAACCTCATACATTGTCACAGTCCTATTGGTGGAGTTATCTGTAGACAAGCAGCTAAGAGTGAAAGAAAGAATGGAACCAAGGTTGTTTATACAGCCCACGGTTTCCATTTTTATGACGGAGCACCGCTTAAGAACTGGATGATTTTTTATCCGATAGAGAAATATTTCTCCCGCTGCACCGATGTATTGATTACAATTAACAAGGAAGACTATAAGAGAGCATCGGAGAAGTTCAAAGCCAGAAAGGTTGTCTATATTCCAGGTGTGGGTGTGGATACCGAGAAGTTCGCTGTATGCAAAGTGGATAAAAGAACTAAACGTTCAGAATTGGGAGTGAAGGATTCAGACTTCATCCTACTGTCGGTAGGTGAACTTTCAGAACGCAAGAATCAGAAGGTTATCATCGATGCTCTTCATATGATAAAAGAAGAGGGGAATATCGATGATATCGTATACCTTGCTGTAGGCAAGGGTGATCAGGAGGAAGAGTTCAGAAGATTGATTAGGGAGTATGGACTGGATGCTCACATCAAACTTCTAGGTTTCCGTGCAGATGTTGATGAACTGTGTGAGATTGTTGATTGTTTTGTACATCCGAGTATCCGAGAGGGATTGGGAATAGCACCCCTTGAAGCGATGGCTGCAGGACTACCACTGATATCAGCGAATGTGAATGGTATTAAGGATTACACAGAAGATGGTGTGTCTGGATACTGTATAGATCCGACTAACGTTGATGCGATGGTGAAAGCTATCAAATATATGCATGACGATGAAATCTTCCGAAATAACTGTGCCTCGAATAACTTTAAAACAGCAAAGGCCTTCGATATAAGGCACACTGACGAAATTATGTCTGAAGTATATCGGGGGGGGGTATAGACATCTCTTAAGCATTGCAGTTCGTCAGGAGAAAAGAGAAGAACTTGGTCTGGGATTATCAGACTTTGTGGTCATCTCTATAGGGGAACTCAATGACAATAAGAACCACAGAGTTATTATCGAAGCATTAGCTGATGTTCCTGATGCCAAGTATGTGATTGTAGGAAAAGGAAATCTTGACGAACAGCTGAGAAAGTTAGCTGTTGAACACGGAGTCTCTAATCGTGTTATTCTGACAGGTTTCCGTACTGATGTAAGAGACTTGCTATGGATGTCTGATTGTTTCGCATTTCCCAGTAAGAGGGAAGGGCTTGGGATTGCGGCATTGGAAGGAATGTCCGCAGGACTTCCGGTCATCGGTCATGACATTGGAGGTATTAGGGACTTTGTTATAGATGGGGAGACCGGATGGCTGTGTGGAGATGATAATGATTACAAACAAAAACTAAGATTTACAAAAGAAGAGGGCGATTTATTCAGAATGTCATTCTTGTGTAAAAGAAAAGCGGAGCATTTCTCTGTTTCAACTTCAAGCAGAATTATGGAGAAAGAGTATTTGGAGATAGATAGTCAATGAAAGTATTACACTATATTTATGGCCTGAATATAGGCGGGGCGGAGTCCTTTTTACTAAATTTTTTAAACTCAGTTCATACTGTAGATTGCATTTTTGATTTTTGCATTCAGTCTAACACTATTGAGAATAAAGATTTAGAAAAAGCAATAATCCGGAAGCATGGTCGTATCCATTATATTGCTCCATATAATAAAAGGCCTTTAAAAAATAAAAATGATTTCAAAAGATTGATTCAAGAATGCCATTATGATGTGGTTCACTTTCACCTAAATTCTCTTTTAAATCTTTCGCCAATTGTTATTTGCGTTAAAGAGGGAATCAAAGTGATTGTTCATTCTCACAATTCAAAATCAAATGGAGGACTGCTTGGAAATGCCCTTCACCGTATCAATAAGAATAGAATCAGGAAGCTTGATATAGGAAGACTCTCCTGTGGAGTTGAAGCGGGAGAATGGTTTTTTGGGGATGAAAAGTATTGCATAATAAATAATGGGATTATTTCAGAAAAGTTTAAATATAATAACCACATAAGAAAAATAATAAGAGAACTGTATAAAATTCCCTCCGAAGGTACGGTCATAGGTCACGTTGGAAGATTCTCAGAGCAGAAAAACCACAAGTTCATTGTTGATGTGTTTTATAAGTATCATATAAACAATAAAAACTCTTTCCTTATGTTAATTGGCGATGGAGAGAGGAAAGATGATATCCTTGAAAGAGTTAAGAAAAAGGGGTTAGATAAAAGTGTTATTTTCTGCGGAAACGTTGACAATGTAAATGAGTGCTTGGCTTCTATGGATGTTATGTTGTTCCCTTCTCTTTACGAAGGACTGCCATTTACATTGATAGAGGCTCAAGCTGCAGGTGTACCAATTCTTGCTTCCGATGTTATATCAAAAAACGTAAGCATTACCAATTTGATTACATTCAAATCATTAAATGACGGTCCAGAGTCTTGGTCTACTGCATTAATGAATTCAATAAAAAAATCAGAAGAACAAGAGAGAGTACAATATTCTGAAATTGTTAAGGATACAGAATATGATAGTGAGCAGACGGCTATTAAGTTGATGAAGTATTATAGGGGATTGTAATTAATGAGATTAAAGGATTGCCGACATTTTCTGCGTGGTTAGAGAAAATAGATGAATTTGGATTTTTCAAGGATACAATAAATAGGGAATAGGGAGCAAGATATGCAAATTATATATATTCAGAACAAAAGTAAATTACTTTCAGTTTTACTTTTGTTAATGCCTATATTCAATATGTATGAACTTCCGGGGGGAAGAGGAACTATAGCCGATATTGCGCTTGTACTTATGTTTGCTATAGCAGTTTCCCGAAGCGTTCTTTCTCATAAAGTCAAGCTGGTGCCGTCACTGTTTTTATTTGCTGCATACCTGTTTTTGGATGGTTTTGTAACAATGACTTACACCAATTCTCCGTCTGATCAGCATATGACATATACAATTAGATATTTGTTGTATTTTATTATATTTGCTATATGTTTTAAGAATTATCTTGACATCAACTTTACAATAAAACTTTACGGGGTGTTTTGCGTATTAAGTACGATATGGCTATTAATGCAATATATACTGATGGTTTTCTTCCACATATATTTGCCAGGATTCATAGCCAGATTTGTTGCAAGAGAAGAATTGCTTACTGACTACCTTTATGTTAATCATACTTTTTTTTACAGGCCAAGGTCTTTTTTTGAAGAGCCAGCTCACTATGCTGTATATGTAATAGGATTTTTGATCATCTTATTACTCACAAGTGATACTTCGAAAAAAATCTCATTAAAGATTTTTCTGTCATTTGGAATAGTTCTTTCCGGCTCGACTACAGGCTTGGCTATGCTGGCTCTTGCGTGGATAGTTTATTTTTACAGACTATTTAGGAAAAAAAAGATTACCACAAAAACATTATTATTGATTGTTGGTTTACTTGGAGCTTTATATGTTGCATTACAAAGCTCGACAGCACAAATATTAATTAGAAGAACATTTCAAAGTAATGAAGCTTCTTCAGGGCGATTCGAAAATGTTATGAGGGCACTTAGTCCCAAATCGGCACTTGAGTTTTTCTTTGGAAGAGGGGCTTATGTACCAGATATAAGCGATGATGTGGGATGGTTGCCAGGATGGCCGCTTATTTATAAATGTTATGGAGTAATAGGATTACTACTTCTTCTTGCAATATTATTTTCATTGTTTATGCATGGCAATAGGAATCAAAAGATCTTCATTGCGCTATTTGTTCTACTGAATATAGGCACTGAAATGGTTACAATGTCATTTGTGTTTCCGTATATGGCATATATCGTATGCGGCACGATGCTGGACGAAAAGAATCTTCGACGGCGCAAGAATGGAACATAACCTGACTATATCGAATTATAGTCTTATAGATGAAAAGCAAGGATAAGGCGGCAAGTAATAGCCATAAGCCCAGGAGAATTATGAATAAATTAGTCACTATTATTATTCCTATATATAAGAAAGAAGATACGTTGGCGTCCTGTTTGGAGACTGTAATTAACCAAAGCTATAGAGATATAGAGGTTATTCTTATTAATGACTGCTCACCGGATCGGTGTTTAGAAATATGTAATAGTTATAGTCTAAAATATGAGTTTATCAAAATTATAGATCTTAAAGAAAATCACGGGGTTTCGTATGCCAGAAATCAGGGACTGGCAATTGCTTCAGGTGGATATATTACTTTTATTGATGCGGATGATGCTGTAGATGCACACTATGTGCGAGATATGGTAAAGAAGATAGGTGAAGCAGATATTCTGATGACCTCCATATACAGGGATTATGATGGGGATGTGCTTGAGATGACTCGCTATGAAGCCATCGACTATATTTATCGAAAAGATGGATATGAGGGAGGTGTCGTTGGCAAACTATTTAGGAAAGAGGTTGCCATAGAGAACGAATTCCCTGTTGATATCAAGATTGGGGAAGATGCATATTATCTATTTAATTGCATACAAAAATCAAATAAGTGCATCTACTATAAAAAACAATTATATCATGTCAGACAGTCTAAGTATAATTCAGGGAATTGGATGCCTTTTGAGAAGATATACGATACGGTTCGATTGTTGGATTACATAATAAGAAAAACTAATGATACATTTGGCAGATGTCCTCAAAGCGCATACGAAGCGTTATTTGAAAGAAGTATAAATGTGTTTATGAGATCTAGATACAAGGATGTTCCTAACGAAAAAAAGAAAAGGATTAGAGAGAATATAATAAACTACTACAAGCGTTTTGGAATTAAAGGTTTGCCAGCGAGATATGCAATATCAGGAATTACGTATTTGCTATTCCCAACTGCATACGCCAACGTTATTTATCGGATTTATATAAGAAGCTGATGAATGTTGTTGATTTGATGAGTAAACATAAAGTGATAGGAGTGGATACGATGAGTGAATACCTGCTAAGTATTGTTGTTCCAACAAAGAACAGATATAAATATTTATATTCGTTAATTGAGCAGATATGTTATATCAATGACAAAAGAATAGAACTTGTAATCCAGGATAATACGGAAGATAACAAGGAATTCGAAGGATATTTAAACAATCATTCTTTCCCGTTCATTCATTATTATTGGGATAATAAACAATATACCGTGTGCGAGAACAGTGATTTAGGAGTACTACATGCAAAGGGTGAGTATATATGTTTTGTAGGAGATGACGATATTGTTTCCCGGCATTTGATTGGATTTACTGAGAAAATGCAGGAGGAAGGCATCGATGGAGCCATATTTAACAGAGCCGTTTATGATTGGCCAGGAGTTACCCGAGTTGCAACACATACTTTCAATGTTACGATTCCTCGGTTTACGGGTGAAAAGATTCACCTTAACGGAACTAAAGAGCAACATAAAATACTGCAAAGGTGTGGAACTTCATTAGGAAGGTTACCTTCTTTATACCAAGGAGTAATCAGAAAAAGTGTTCTAGATAAGGTAAGGGATGCGTGCGGCACATATTTTCCGGGACCAAGCCCTGATATGGGGATAGCTATTGTTTTACCGTATTATATAGGGGAATATGTATATTGTGATCTGCCGCTGGTTTCTTCCGGAGCTTCTCCTAAAAGTGCTGCGGGTTTAGGCGCTAAACATCAGCATAAGGGAGAGCTGAGAAACAAATCATTTTTGCCTTCTGATATCGAAGAACAGTGGGAGAAACGAATTCCTATGATATGGACGGCAGAAACAATATATGCGCAGTCAATATTTGCGGCGCTAAAGAATGCAAATAAGGAACATGATCTTAAATCATTCAATTTCGAGTATTTATATGCTAGATTTGCTATGTTCGAAAGGGATTACAAGGGGCTATTAAAGAACCCGAATATAGAGGGCACATATAATAAAGGCAAATGCAATCTATATTATGCAAGTTTGTTTATTCAAAGAATATACTGGTTTATATACAACAGAACTATCAAAAGACTGAATTTAGACGGGACTAAGCATTATGATGACGTCAAAGATTCGTTTGCAGCCATGAAAATTATAGATGGTGAGATAAAGTCCAAGGGGTTCTAAGGATTACCTAAAGCAGCATTAACTGATAAATGTAATGATGTTGCAATGGGGATAGTCTGTTTATATTTTTATTAGCAACTATTCTTTTATTGGGTTGCGGAGTGGAGAATTGATGAGTAATAATGAAGTTTCAAGAAACAAGGTTATGAAAGGTTTGTTCTGGGTTTATCTTGAGAATATCTCGGCACAGTTAGTTACATTCATTGTTTCTATTATCCTTGCAAGGCTACTACTTCCAAATGATTATGGTTTGATTGCTTTGGTCACAGTGTTTATAAATATTGCTAATGTATTTGTATCTTCTAGCTTTAATATGAGCCTGGTTCAAAAAAAAGATGCTGATAGATTAGACTACAATACACTATTTTGGTTTAATTGTGTTCTGTCCGTAGTACTATATGCTATCTTGTTTATATCTGCACCATTAATAGCAGAGTATTATGAAAATGAGTTGCTGATTCCTATAATCAGAGTATTATCTTTGAGTATACCATTATCTGCATACAATAGTATTCAGGTTGCTTATGTTAACAGTAAAATGACATTTAAGAAGTCATTTATTGCAACGTCAGCAGGGGCAGTTATTTCAGGTATAATTGGAATTGCTATGGCCTATAAAGGTGATGGCTTATGGGCTTTGGTTGCTCAGAAGGTAATTAACATATTTTTAAATACCATTTTTCTTTCAGCGATTGTTGATTGGAAGCCAAGGCTAGAGTTTTCGTGGGTCAGATTTAAATCATTGTTTCAGTTTGGATGGAAAATATTGGTCACTGGATTAATGTTTACTGGATACTCAGAACTTAGGTCACTTGTAATTGGAAAGAGATATTCGGCAGACGATCTTGCCTACTATAATAGAGGCTTTCAATTCCCGCAGTTCATCGCATCAAATATTGATACGACAATTACCAGGGTAATGTTGCCAACATTATCCAAAAGCCAGGATGACGTTAAGCAGCTGGCATTAATGACAAGAAGAGCCGCAAAAACGAGTGCATATATAATGACACCGATTCTCTTCGGATTAGCTGTAGTAGGAAACAATGTTGTTAGCATTTTGTTAACAGACAAGTGGCTGCCATGTGTTCCATATTTGCAAATTATGTGTATAGTCTGGTGGCTTCAACCTACGCAGAGTTGTTCGATTCAGGCGATTAATGCAATTGGACGATCTGATGTTTATCTGAGGATTGAAATAATAAGCAAAGTGCTTGGTATTTCACTTTTGATAGGGGCAGTTGCTATATTTAATACACCTTTTGCTATTGCTGTGAGTATGTTGATAGGGCAGATTTCTGCTGTGTTTATTTATGGTACTTTTGTGCAAATACATGTCGGCTATAGACTGATAGATCAAATCAAAGATTTATTAGTTCCGGGTTCATTAGGCATTGTGATGGCTGTAGGAGTATATTTTGTTGGAACACTATTTACTGGCAAATTTGGCAAATTAATTACTCTTCTCGTGCAGACAGTGTTCGGAGCATTTATATATATTACACTGTCCCATGTGCTGAAGATTGAAGAGTATAACTATTTACGAAATATTATCATTAGGAGGAAAACGTCCACTGAAAAGTGCTGTTGCAGGAAGGAAAAAAGTCAGTAATAAAACATACAAAGAATGAGCCAGTAGTCGGCAGGAATATTTTCCATAGGGCATGTGACCCTGGTTAGGAGCTGAGCTGACATCCTGGTTATGGACAGGCGGGACGAGAGGTACGCCCAGAAGGGTATACAGATTAATGAGTGGAAACCTCATCCAATAAGATGTAGCCGCATCATTGGTAGCGAGTTTTGGGGAAGCAAAGGTAACAATGCTTCTTAAGTGTAAACAGTCAGGAAATAGGGCTGAAAGTGATTGAGCACCGAAATCCACGTGTTCCGTAGGTCGACGCTTTCTTTCGAGCGGAAGACAACATGTATATATTTGAATGGCTAGAATATATATGCTACGGCGGTGTCTAAGAGCCAGCCATGTTTTACAATGTCTGTATATTACCTGGGGAGAGCCTATACCTTCCTGATTATTCAGGTATGATGTACGAATGAGAAAAGGAAGTCAAATGAGGTATAGTGCAGTCGGATGGTCGAATAGTACTGATGAAGGTGGGTAACGCCACTGGAGGGAAGTCGAGAGGGGTTCATCCCTACCACACGACATCATATCAAAAGGGAAACATTATCTATACTCAGAGATAGGAGAGAATAATGACAACAAAACTTGCGAGAATCTCAGAACTATCAAAAGAAAATCCCGATATGAAATTCAACTCTATCGGACATTTGATTAACTTTGACATGCTCAAAGCGTGTCATAACAAAATGGATGGCAGAAAAGCGTTTGGCATAGACGGAATATCAAAAGCTGACTATGATAGAAATCTCGATGAAAATCTCAGGAACCTAGAGCAGAGGTTAAAGAATAAAAGCTATAGACCTAAGCCTGCCCGTAAGGTGGAGATTCCAAAAGAAAATGGTAAAACAAGACCTCTAAGCATTTATGCATATGAGGACAAGCTTGTGCAGGAAGCTCTCAGAGAGATACTCGAAGCGGTATTCGAACCACATTTCTATGAAAATATGTGTGGTTTTAGACCAAATAGAAGCTGCCATGGAGCAATACGCAAACTGAACGACATGATAGAAGGTCAAAGAACGAACTATATCCTTGACGCAGATATTTCTGGATTCTTTGATAATCTGAGTCATGACTGGATAATAAAGTTCATATCATCACGCATAACAGACCCAAATATAATCCGGCTAGTGGAGCGTATGCTCAAGGCAGGCGTCCTAAAAGAAGGAGAATTTTATGTGGACGACTTTGGTGCTGGGCAGGGAAGCGTGTGCTCACCAATTATTGCTAACATATATATGCACTACGTTCTCATATGGTGGTTTAACGAAAAGATAAAACCACTAATGAAAGGCTTTTGCGACGTTGTGGCATATGCCGACGACTTTGTATGCTGCTTTCAGTACAAGAAAGAAGCTGAAATGTTCTACGAACTACTGAAGAAGCGTATGGGACATTTCGGCTTGACCCTGGAAGAAAGCAAAACCCGGCTAATTTACTTTGGGCGTTTTGCAGAAGACAATCTTGCGAGGGATAATAAGAAGCCAGAAACATTTGACTTTCTTGGGTTCACGCATTATTGCTCTAAGAGTAGAAATGGAAAATTCAGAGTAAAGCACAGAACAGCAGGAAAGAAGTTCCGGAAGAAATGCAAACAAATGAACATAACCATAAGGGATATGAGGTTTGAAAAGAAAAAATGCATTCTCAAAAAGGTTAATCAGATTCTGACAGGCTACTACCATTACTATGACATAACAGACAATTATCAGATGATGGATAACTTTAGAAAGAGAGTGATTCGAATTCTATTCTTCTGGATGAATAGACGTAGTCAAAGGAAAAGCTATACATGGGATGGATTCAATGAATTTCTCAAAAGTCATCCTATTGTTAAGCCAAAGATATATGTGAGCATATATGGATAGTTTGAGGTATTAGTGTCGTGAAGAGCCGTATGCCTTAATTGGGCACGTACGGATCTGTGGGGGTTACACCCAGTAATGGGTGCTTCTACCCGACAAGTTTGGATCCAGTATTTGTCTGATGATCCTGGTAGACACGGGAGGTTCGCTGCCGTAGAAGGATGGGTATACACAAGGCCATGTGGAACGGAAACAAAGACGTTTTACCTCGTGTACCCAAAACCCTCTATTTTCGTACCAGATACAGAGAAATGTCCATTCCTATGACTCATTCTTCTGAGATATTTATTGATCATATATCTAAAAAATCCTTGTTTTTCAAGGAAAAAAATCTTGACATAATAGGGAGGAAGTCATGATTCCATTAGTAAAACCATATATCACACCAAGCGAAGAGCTTATGCCAGAAATCGAAAAAATTCTTTATAGTGGATATATTGCCGAAGGAGAAGCAGCTTGGAAATTTGAGGAAGAATTTCAGAAGTTTATTGATAATCCCAACACTTTAGTGGTTCAATCAGGAACAGCTGCACTCCATCTTGCCTTACTCTCACTTAATGTTGGTACTGGAGATGAAGTCATCAGCACTCCTATGACGGCTGAACCGACTAACACGACGATTGCGTTTACAGGAGCTAAGGTTGTGTGGGGTGATGTTGATTCCAATACCGGCTTACTTGATTCCAAGTCTGTGAGGGAAAAAATCACTGAGCGAACTAAAGCAATTATGCTTGTTCATTATGCGGGTATGGTCTGCGATATGGACGAATTCAACAAGATTTCCGAAGAGACTGGAATACCTGTCATCGAGGATTCTGCCCATTGCCTTGGTGGGAAATATAATGGAAAAGTGATTGGCTCAAATTCGCAGTACACATGCTTCTCGTTTCAGGCAATTAAGCAGATGACCACAGTTGATGGCGGAGCGATAGCTTTTAAGAATCCTGATGAGGTAGAGCCGGCTCGTAAGCTACGGTGGTTCGGTCTCGATAAGAAAGTATCAAGACTTCAGAACGATATTACAAGAGCTGGATACAAGTATGGCATCAATAATATAACAGGAATAATTGGTCAGGTTCAGTTAAGACATGCGCAGGAAGTAATAAATAAGTATATCAGTAATGGTAAGTACTATGACGAAGCTCTTAAGGGAATTCCGGGAGTGACATTAGTTCCGTATTATAAGAACACTGAACCATCTTATTGGCTTTATACACTAAAGGTCGAGAACAGAGATGATTTCTGCAAGATGATGGAAGAGGCAGGTGTCTTAGCTTCTCCGTTGCATCACCGAAGCGATACCCACAGCGTGTTTAACGAATCGCGATGTGAACTTCCGGCAATGGAAGAATGGTACAAGAATTTTGTCCACATTCCTTGTGGCTGGTGGGTCGACGAGGAGACAAGAGAAAGGATTGTAGAAATAATAAAAAAGGGTTGGTAATAAATCGATTGCAGAAAGGAATTGAATAATGAAGAAGTATTATCCGAGCATTCAGGTGCTCAGAGGAGTGCTATTTCTCTTGATTCTTGCCTTCCATTGCGGTGTCCCATTTGCCAGTTTTGGGTGGGTGGGGGGGGGTAGAGGCCTTCTTTGTTATTAGTGCTTTTTTCCTTGTAAAAAAGTACTGGGGAACTGATACGTTAAGCGTTAAAAAGCAGTTCATACACAGGATAACAAGACTGTACCCTCCGTATGTTGTGGTATTAATCGTAGCCGCTTTATATGCACTGTTGACGAAGGCTATTCCATTTGACCTTATTACGCATCTGCTGGCGGGTCAGAACTTTCAGTGGATGATAACAGGGTATTCGTCATCGATGCAGCCCATGACTGCTCATACATGGACTCTTTCAATCGAGGTCTGGACCGGCTTGGTGTGGCTCTTGTTGCTGCGACATTTGAACCAGAAACAGTTTAAGTACAGCATGTATGGGATGCTATTAATAGGAATTATATATAGAACTCTGACCATCATATTTGGATGCGATGTGTATGTGGTATCGCTTTGTCCGATTGCACATTTTGATGCATTTGCTTGCGGATCGTTATTGGCTATTAAAAGTAGGAGCGAAAAGCTGAACAGAAAGATTGGGATGATGTGTATACCAGGTTTGGCTGGAATAGCGGTGATTGTTTATGTTATCGCTGTCAATAGTGGTATATCACTTTGGCAAGGATATTTGCTTTTATCCTCGTCGAAGAATTATTTGAACAACTGGTTCACAGGAAATATCTACTTGTTCATCTCGCTGCTTATAGCAGGTCTTGTGGCCTTGTTGTATTTACATGATTCTGAAAGAACGCAAGAATCAGGAATGATAACTCGACTATTCGTTATTATGGGAGATAATTCTTATGTGCTATATCTGTTTCATTGGCCGATTCTTATGGTTATGATGAGAATAATAAAGCCGTGGTATTTTAATTTCCCGTTGACCTTCATAGCATCAATTATTGCAACATACATATTTGATAAGATATATATAAGAATTCAGAAAAAACTGCACGGAGGAATAAAACGTGATTCCACTGTATAAGCCTTATATGCCCGATTTGCCTGAGATGGATTCGATCATTCATTCTGGTGCATTGACATATGGCAGCTACACAAAACAATTTGAAGAAAAGCTTAGAGAATACTTTGGAACGCCATATCTTATGGTCACAACAAGCTTTCATCTTGCAATCTCTGTAGCATTAACAGCCATGGAGATAAAGTTTGGTGATGAGGTTATTGCTTCGCCTATGGCATGCCTTGCGTCCACGCAGCCGTATCTGTCTAATGGCTGTAAAATTCGATGGGCTGATGTTGATTCTAAGACAGGTACGCTTGATCCATCTTCCGTCGAGAAACAGATTACGGATAATACAAAGGCTATCATTCACAATCATTTTTGTGGGTATCCGGGATATATCGATGAAATAAATGAGATTGGTGCTCGCCATGGCATACCAATCATTGATGACGGGATTGAATGCTTCGGATCTGAATATCACGGGCTGAAGATTGGTAACTGTGGAACGGATGTAACAATCTTTTCTTTGACTGCTGTCCGCTTTTGTAACTGTATTGATGGCGGCATCGTGATCTTCAAAGATAAAGCCTTGTACGAGAAAAGCCTCTTAATACGAGACTGCGGCATCGACAGATCAATATTCAGAGATGAGATGGGAGAAATCAGTTCGGATTGTGATATCAGTTTGGTTGGATACAGCGCAACAATGAGCAATGTGAACGGCTACATTGGCTTAATGCAGATGGAGAAGATTACTGAACTATTGGAAAAGCATCGTGGACAGGCTGAAAAATGGAGAACAATATATGATTTCCAGAGTACAATGATTCCAATATACAGAGAAAACTGTAATCCAAATTACTGGGTTTATGGCATTTTGACTGATGATAAGATCGGAACAATCAAGAGATTCCGTAATATGGGCTACTATGCTTCGGGGGTTCATATCAGAAATGATATTTACAGTGCATTCGGAAAACAGGATGTAGAGCTGCCAGGTGTTGAAGAATTCTATAAGCATTTTGTAGCATTACCGTGTGGATGGTGGATGGAATGAATGAACTGAACTGGAATGTTGTGGAACATAAAGACTTATCAGGAAAAACACGAAACAGTATTGCAGAATTAAAGAATCAACATTGGTCCTATGGAATTAAGTCGCAAATTGATTGGATGAATAAAAATATACAAGCGGATGATTATCATCTGTTGGGTGTTGATAGTAGTGGGGTTCTAAGAGCATATTTAACTCTTGTTCATATACAAGTTAAATATGATGGGAAGGACGATGACGCATTGGGTATTGGCGGAGTTTCTGTAGATAAGAGTGTTGAGCACAGCGGAATTGGAAAGCAATTAGTTTCAGTCGCTAATGCTTATATAAAGAAAAAAGGTAAAATGGGGCTTTTGCTATGCAAAGACAGGCTTACCGAATTCTATAAAAAATGCGAATGGGTAAATGTTGATTGTAAAATAGCATATGTGGATGGTCAAACTTTTGAAAATGTCGTTATGATTTATCCGCACGAACTTAAATGCGAGAGTATCTCAATAGATAGAAACTTTTAATCTTTGGAGGAAAAGGAATATGGCAAAGTACAATTCATCTGAATTTTTTAAAGGAAAGACACTGATGATTACTGGAGGAACAGGCTCTTTTGGAACAACGGTGTTAAAGAGATTTCTTACATCAGAAATTGAAGAGATAAGGATTTTTTCGAGAGATGAGAAGAAACAGGACGATCTTAGACATGAACTCCAGGCGAAGTATCCAGATTACTCGGAGAAGGTAAGATTTTACATTGGTGATGTAAGAAACATCGATTCTTTAAGAGATGCTGTTGAGGGAGTTGACTTTATATTCCATGCAGCTGCCCTGAAACAGGTTCCGTCCTGTGAGTTCTTCCCAATGGAAGCAGTCAGAACAAATGTCATGGGAACCGATAATATGCTTCATGCAGCAATTGATGCAAAGGTGAAGAATGTTGTGTGCCTTTCTACTGACAAGGCCGCTTATCCAATTAATGCCATGGGTATTTCCAAGGCTATGATGGAGAAGGTTATAAGGGCTAATGCACTTAGAGCGGTTGAAAAGAGTGGTACGATAGTATCTTGTACAAGATACGGTAACGTTATGTGTTCTCGTGGTTCCATCATACCGCTCTTCATCGAGCAGATTCATTCAGGAAAGCCGATTACAATAACTGATCCCAATATGACCCGTTTCCTTATGAACCTTGATGAAGCGGTAGATCTCGTAATGTTTGCGTTTGAGCACGCTAAACCAGGGGATCTATTTGTCCAGAAATCTGATGCCAGTACAATTGGTGTTCTTGGACAGGCAGTCCAGAAGCTTTTCGGAGACACGGGTACCAAGATTATTGGTGCACGTCATGGCGAAAAACTTTTCGAAACTTTACTAACGAATGAAGAGAGAATTCGTTCTGAGGATATGGGTGATTACTTCCGCGTTACACCTGATGAACGCGGTTTGAATTATGATAAGTTCTTGTCGACTTACGGAGCGGTGACTCAGGCAGATGAAGCATATACAAGTCATAACACAAATCGTCTCGATGTTGAAGGAACAGTAAAGAAGATTCTTACTACGGATTATGTAAATGAACAGCTTGCAACATGGAAAACTGAGTAAAGCGAAAAATAAAGGAGAAATGAGAAATGCTACTTTATGAAAAGTTAGTTGCAAAAAAAGGAAAATCTGGCTTTGGTAGGTCTCAGCTACGTTGGAATGCCTATTGCACATGCCCTTGCAAAAAGGTGTGAATATTATCGGCTTTGACATTAACAAAGAGAAGATTGAGCTTTATAAAACCGGCGTTGTCCCTACCAAAGAAGTAGGTGAAGAAGAGATAAGGAATACTAAAATCCAATTCACAGCGGATGAAACGAAACTGAAAAAGCAAACTTCATCATCGTTGCCGTTCCTACTCCAGTAAACACAGATCATACACCTGATCTTACCCCTGTTATCGGATCTTTTGAGATGGTTGGCCGCAATCTTACTCCAGGCGCTATTGTAGTTTATGGGTCCACGGTATATCCTGGCTGTACCGAGGATGTCTGCATTCCGATTCTTGAGAAGCAGAGTGGACTTAAGTGTGGTGTGGATTTCAAGATTGGTTATTCTCCTGAACGAATCAATCCTGGCGATAAAGTTCATCGTTTGGAGAATATTCATAAAATTGTATCTGGCATTGACGAAGAATCTTTGAAAGAAATCAAGGCAGTGTATGATCTCGTGATCGAGGTTGGCACTCATTCGGTATCAAACGTTCGTACTGTTGAGACTGTAAAGGTTGTGGAGAATTTTCAACGTGATATCATATTGCATTTATGAATGAGCTGGCGATGGTATTTGACCGCATGGATATTGATACAAATGAAGTTGTGGATGGAATGAACACCAAATGGAATGCTCTTGGCTTTAGAACCGGACTGGTTGGTGGTCACTGCACTGGTGTTGATTCTTATTATTTTACCTATGAAGCTGAGAAACTTGGATACCACAGCCAGATTATTCTGAATGGTCGTATTGTGAATGATTCGATGGGTGCATATGTTGCTGATAGAGCTGTTCATAAGATGATTGAGGCTGGTCAAGCTCCGAAAAAGAGCAAAGTTGTGATTCTGGGTTTTGACTTTTAAGGAGAATTGCCCTGATAACAGAAACAGCAAGGTAGATGACATAATTAAGCGGCTTAAACTTTATGGGATTGAGCCGATAATCGTTGATCCTTGGGCAAGTGAGCGAGATGCAATGTGTGAGTATGGAGTTACATTGACTAAAATGGAAGATGTCAATGATGCAGACTGTGTTATCGTGGCTGTTGCGCATAATGAATTTAGAACTCTAAGCCTTGATGATATCAAAAAAATGTACAGAGAATCGAATGACTCTGAGAAGGTTCTTATCGATGTCAAGGGGCTTTACAATATTGAAGACTTGATGGAAGCCACACCATATTTCTGAGCACCAGAGGGAAAAATGAAGAAGAAGTACCTTCTGGACTGGTGAAATTTCTTCGGTATGTCAGGGCTAATTTGAAGGAAAGTACGGCGGATTTTGAGGATGCCTTTGTGGGACGTCTTCAGAGCGCCGTTGGAGAGATCAAGAAGAGCCGTGAGATGGAGGCGCGTTATATGGTATTTGAGGAACTTCTTAAGGAAGAAAGAGAAGATGGAAGAGCAGAAGGTCAAGTCGAGGGTAGAGCAGTAGGAAAAGCAGAAGCCGTACTCGAGCTTTTGACCGATCTGGGAGAGATCCCGGAACAACTCCGAGAGAGAATCCTTTCGGAAAGGGATTTGGAAGTTCTGACAAACTATTTAAAAATGGCTGCACGCGCAAAGTCTCTGGAAGAGTTTGAAAACCTTATCAAAT
Organism: Ruminococcus sp. 5_1_39BFAA; assembly: GCF_964240875.1. NCBI lineage: Bacteria > Bacillati > Bacillota > Clostridia > Eubacteriales > Oscillospiraceae > Ruminococcus > Ruminococcus sp. 5_1_39BFAA. Next base: position 167,026 of record NZ_CAXSVO010000007.1, read on the forward strand.
AGGCGGGGGCTCTTCTTTCGGATGAAGTACTATTAAATGCTCAGGCAGTGTTATGCCCATGTCTATTGATATCGAAAAGGTATCAGTCTGTGAAATCATAGGTATTGAAAATCCACGAGAAAAGACAGAGGAATTCTATGGATTCCGTAAGTGCTTCAAAAGATGACGTAGTGCAAGTTAGCTGTTTTCCTGCTATACTACACACATCAGTAAATGCTCCATAATTCGTGGGCTGACTTGCAACTAATTTTATGCGATGATGATCTCATCAAACTGACTCGGAAAACTCCAGAAACTTTGATTGGAGTTTTCTAAGTTTTCAAAGGAGAGATGTAAGCGCTTAATTCTTGGGTAGATGGACATTTACCTATTTCAAGCTCATAATGATGATAGTAAATAGCTTTTTACTCCACTCCATGGATAGGAGATAGAAATTTACTACATTTGGAGGTTTCATTATGAGCAACAAACGTGCTCCAGGGCGCTCCCTGGATGAATGGATGGAACTGGTAACCGAGTGCAGACAGAGCGGATTGACGGATGCTGCGTGGTGTAATGAACACGGGATCTCTCCCAGTTGTTTTTATAATGCAGTTACCCGTCTGCGCAAAAGAGCCTGCCAGATACCGGATCCAGCCCCCAAAGCCAGCACTCTTGATCTTACATCCCATAAACAGGATGTGGTTCAGATTGCCATAGAACCGGAGATTTCTCCGGCAGAACTGATCCCGAATGGAAGAAACCGTTCTATGCACCTTGACAATTCACATACGATTGAAATCAAAGCGAAAGGATTGCTGATACGCATAAGCAATACCATTCAGCCAACTCTCCTGAAAGTTTTGATGGATGCACTGAAGGAGCCGTTATGTTAGCGGATATCTCAAATGTTGATGCCATCTATATCGTCTGTGGCAGGACAGATATGCGCAAATCCATTGATGGGTTGTGTGCGATCATCCAGGATCAGTTTTCCATGGAGATCGAACATGCACTCTATCTCTTTTGTGGGCGTAAATGCGACCGCATCAAAGCGATCCTAAAAGAGCCTGATGGTATCGTCATGATCTATAAAAGATTGACAGCACAGGGGTCTTACAGATGGCCAAGAGACAAGTCCGAAGTCCGGGACCTGACATGGCGTGAGTTTGACTGGCTGATGTCCGGCATTGATATTGAGCAGCCAAAGGCCATCAAAACCTCATGATTTCTGCATAAAACATGCACATAAATGCAGGCATTTTCCTTGTTTTTTTGCATTTTTCAGTCCATGAATTATCCTGTTTTACTGGGAAATTTCCCTGTTTTCTGATATAATGAAAAGAGTAAAAACAGGAGGAAAAGGCAGTGGCAGACAGTTCTAAAGATATCCAGCTCCGCGAGCTGAAGGATATGATCACCGATCTGAAAAAGATGATAAAAACGCTTCAGGCAACTGTCGATGCTGCCAATAAGCGGGAAGAAGCCCTGACACAGGAAAGAGACAACCTGAAAGACGAAGTGGCTCTTCTGCGTAAAAAACTCTTTGGTTCTTCCAGCGAGAAACGTACTCTTGATATCCCAGGCCAGCTGAACTTTTTCAATGAAGCGGAAATGGAACAGGATCCGGCTGCAGCCAAGGCAGAAGAACTGGAGGCGTCTCTTCCAGATAAAACAGGAAAGAAACGGAAAGCCAGGACTACAGATGCTGAGCGTTTCAAAGGAATTCCTGTCCAGAAGAAATATCTGGATCTTGCTGACGGGGAGAAGTTCTGTCCAGTCTGCGATACTGCATTGGAAGAAATTGGAGAAGAGTTTGTCCGTCGCGAGCTGGTTTTTATCCCGGCAAAACTGAAAGTGTATGAGTACTACAGTAAAAACTATACATGTCCTGAATGCAGCAGACGTGACCTTCCCGTGATAAAAAAAGGGAAAGATGGAAAACCGCATATGCTCTATGGGATGGCTTCTGCCGGTACGGTCGCATGGGTGATGTACCAGAAGTTCTGCAACGGGCTTCCGTACTGCCGTCAGGAAAAAGACTGGAAACAGTACGGTGCCGCCATTACAAGGGCAACCATGGCTAACTGGGTGATCCATAATTCTGAAGCATTTTTTCTTCCAATGTATGAGTACTTTCATCGGAAACTTCAGGAAAGAGAATTCGCAATGGCAGATGAAACGCCCCTGCAGGTACTCCATGAACCGGGACGTCGTGCACAGACAAAATCTTATATGTGGCTTTTCCGCAGTGGTGAAGATGGCGGTCCACCGATCATCCTCTATAAATACTCGGAAACCCGTGCAGGGGACACTGCGGTGGACTTCCTTCATGGATTTAAAGGCTATCTGATGTGTGATGGCTACAGCGGATACAACAAAGTCCCTGACGCAAAACGGACAGCCTGCTGGGCGCATATCAGGAGATATCTGACAGATGCCATTCCCAAAGGAAAGGAACTGGACTACGCCCAACCTTCCGTGCAGGGCATCATGTATATCAATCAGCTCTTCCATCTGGAAGATATGATCAAGACAAAGTACACTTCCTTCGATGCTATCAAAAAGGCTCGTCTTGAGAAAGAAAAGCCGATAGTGGAAGGCTTTTTGTCGTGGCTTGACAATCAGTCACCTGTCCGCGGATCCAGAATGGATAAGGCCGTGACGTATATCCAGAACCGTCGTTCCTATCTTGCAACCTATCTGGAAGATGGGCGGTGCAGTTTTTCCAACAATCTCAGCGAGATCGCCATCCGGCCATTTACAGTTGGCCGCAATTATGCTGTGAGCAGAATTATGTTCTGTAGTGCCGCATAATCCTTTGAATTCACTACACGGTACTGTTTTT